>CAZRWV010000006.1:2107-17458 GCA_964603965.1 uncultured Candidatus Saccharibacteria bacterium | reverse complement strand
CCAATACGTACGAGGGAGAATACGGCACGCCGGAAGCCCTGCTACCCCACGTACGCTCTAGCCTGGGCCTTCCCGTGGGCTCAGAAACCGTCCAGTGACGGTTACAATTCGAAAGTCCGATTTTACATTTTGTTCAAAGTAAAAGACCCAATCGAAAGATTGGGTCTTTTACTTTGGGCGAGTGTCTGCACTCGCTATGCAAGCCGTGCCAAAAGCTCAAGTTTGATGGAGTGAACACACGCATAGTTCGGCCTTACGCAGAAAAGCTGGAGAGCCCGCCGCAGCGGAGAAAGCCGTAGGCTGCCGTCCGGACAGGCTCAGTGGAGCACCAAATCTTGCAAATGTATTCTTTTGTGTTATGATATAATTATGTGGTTTTACCCCCGCAGCAAAAGGTTGGCCGAACAACCACCTAATACTACCGGCGCCAATGCTGTCTGGCGACCGGCTGACATCGTGCTACGCAGCACAGTAGAGCTAAGCCAGAGCAGGCCTGAGGCGTTTAGTAACCTCAGGAACGAAATTCATAGAAGGATGCGCCAGGAGATAGCCGACAGAATCGCCCAAAATCCTACGCCTACCACAGAAGAAGAGGCCATGGGGGCTTATAAAGAATGCCTTGAACCCCAGGTTAGAGAGGCAGTTATGCTGCTCTGGCATAAAGGCTACCAGACTCGCTCGTCTGGTTTTGGCGGGGCACTGTCCCCCCAGACACAACACATCCTTTTTATTGAGCCACTCGTTATAGATGCATCAGTTGCAGAACGCATGACTGCGGCAGGTATCCAGATCACCTCCTGGCAGGGCCGCGCAGACGAGCTGAGGTTTACATCCGAGGAGGCCGATATCGACGCCATGCGGGCCCGGTGGGATACGGCAGCCGAGCTGATGCCAGATCTTGGAGCTCCGGCCCCGTCCATGCGTAGCGATTTTACCGACCGATCATTTGCTATATACGCGGCTGAGCTTGGCGTAACACCAGATGAGCTGGCGCCATCGCCTTTTGCAACCGAAGAAGCTTTGCGTCACGGTATGTCATTCGTAAGTGGTCACCCTTGAGTTGTAGCAAAATAGTTCCATACCTGCAAAGTAACGGCCCGCCAGGACACCCGCACTCAAACACCCGCTGAACGCAAGCGTTCCGTTTATCCTAAAATTGACATTATGCAGGCATTCGCAGTACAATGTAACACATGAGCGATACAACACTGACGATCAGAACCGACAGCGCCACCAAGCAAGCTATAGCCGATTTTGCGGCCTCACTTGGCCTGTCGACAAGTGCATTTATAACGGCCGCTGCCCTACAGGCCGTTCGCGAAGGCCAGCTAACATTAGCACCCGTGCTAGAGCCAACACCATACCTAGAAAAAATTATGCGTGAAGCCGACGAAGATAGTAAGCATGACCGCAATATTACGCATACCAATTCCAAAGAAGAAGCAATCTCCCATCTGAAATCGTTGATGTAATGAACATCGACTTTAGCAAAAGCTTCGATTACCAGTTTCAAAACCGACTGACCGCCAGACAACGGCAACAGGTCCTGGAAGCAATTGAGCTGTTTATTGACGAGCCTTTTCACAGAGATCTGCGTAACCACGCTTTGTATGGCAAGTGGAACGGCTATCGGTCAATTAGTGTTGGCGGCGATTTGCGGCTACATTTTAAGGTCATCAGCAGCGACAGGGTGTTGTTTGAAGTGATAGGCAGTCACGGCCAGCTCTACAAGAGCTGAAATAGTTCCATACCCGCAAAGCAACACCCCACCCTACTCCACCATGCAGGCGCCAGTACCCACGCGAAGATGCGATGACTGCGCTTTGTTCAGTCCAGCCGCAATGTGAACCGACGTAAGCGCATAAGCTACGTCAGCAACATCTGGAGATTTGCTATACATGATCCCTGCCACTTGACCGTTCTGCATGACAATCGGTCCGCCGGAATTGCCATAATCAACGTGCGTCTGTACCACATAAATCCCGCGTCCGAAAGCGCCACGGTTATAGATGCTGGTGCCGGCTGTCGCCATGGTGTCGCGGATAATGCCCGGCTCTATCCGGTAGTTCCCGCCCGGGTAACCCAACACCGCTACGGTAGTATCGAGCGCAATGTTTGTGGGTGCAAGCGCAAGAGCTGGCGCCGTGAGCGCTTGCACGCGCAAGATTGCCAGGTCCAGATTGGGGTCAAAGTAGACCGGCACGGCCTCGAAACTCTCCCCATGGTACTTAACAACTGGCCGCTTGGAACCCGCGATGACATGGGCATTGGTCGCGACCAAGTGCGGCGCCACCGCAAAGCCGCTGCCGCTCACAACGCCGCCGCAGCTAAAGTTGGTGATCCGAACCATCGAAGCCGCGGCCCTTGCTGCCGCCTGTTCCACGGCTGGTGCCGAATAATCGAAGTCGGGCTGAGGCTTGGGGACTACGGCCACATATGGTTGTGCATTGGGGTCAATGTGTCTGTCAAACTCGGCAAATACCGCCGGCACGGGCGGTAACGTGCGCGTTAGTGTCTGCATAATCCGGGCGTCGGTTACGCTGTTACTTAGGCCTACAAGCGGCAGCCGGCCAATCATAACGCCGAGCAGCCACACCAGCACCAGACCCGCCCCCAAAGCCGGCAGTCCACCAAGGATGGTTTCGAGCCGTTTTAGCGTGTGCCGATCCATACGCACACCAATACGAAACGACCAGTGAACGCGCTGGGCGGCATCCAGGCACAGCATGCTTGCGTACCCTGCAGTCAGTAATACCGCCACGGCATTAACCGCCGTACGGAGCACAGGGTCGTGGAACCTGACTACATACGGAAACGCCCAGCCTGCCCCAAACAAGACCGCAAAGAACCCCACAATCACAAACAACTGTGACAGCAGTCCGATTCGTATACCTTCAATGACTGCCAGCACCAACAATACTACAATGACCGCATCCACCCAGTTGAAGCCAAACATGCTAGATACCAGTATGTAGCTAGAAATAGCGCTTTACAACTACCAAGACCAGCCTTACAAGCAGGCGAACCACTACAAGATAGTAGATAATCGCAGTAAGATAGTCATATAAAGTAACACTTAAAAGGACGCCCAATGAACGACCAAATTCTGATAGTAACCATGAACGACATACCCGGCTACGAGATAGTCGAGGTGTACGGAGAGGTGTTTGGCGTGCTAACGCGCAGCCGGAACATCGTCAGCGGCATCGGCGCCAGCCTCAAATCGATCATTGGTGGCGAGATTGGCGCCTACACCAAACTGCTGAGCGACAGCCGCATCGAGGCCACCGAACGCATGAAACAAGCTGCGGCCGCCAAAGGCGCCAACGCCATCATCGCCATGCGCTTCGACACCGGCGACATCGGCGGCACCATGAACGAAGTCGCCGCCTACGGCACCGCAGTAAAAATCCGCCCCATTCAGCGCGCATGATCGGTTCCTAATTGGTACAATACCCTCATGAAAGCATCGTCTAATCCCTCACCCAAAAATCCGGAATTCCAGCTGGAGCCCCAGGACAGAATAGTCGTCATTGGCGCTGGTGGTTACATCGCAAATGAGCTCTACTTACGAAACCTGGTCGACCTGGGCGTAGACCCCGCTCAGATTGCTCTGGTAGAGACCGACCAGGAACGACTGCGCAAGGTTAGCGAGCACCTTCCCAAAGCGCAAACCTTCGGCAGTACCGATAACGCGCTCGAGCGATTGGCAGCCCAAAGCAATCGCACGCCATTCATCTTCGTCACCTCATCCACGGCAGCCCACGCCGCAAACATCCGCTCAATCATCGAGGCAGCACACAAGGGCCTGCTGGACCTCGAACAAACAAAGGTCTGGTGCGAGAAGCCGGTTACCAATCCTGAGGCATTTGCCGCGACATACGAGCTAATGCGCCAGCAGCCGCACTTTGATCTGTCCGTAGGCTATATTTTGCGCTTTTCGCCCACGCTCGATGTCTTACAAAGACACCTACAAGAACAACAACTCCGCGTGAGCGGTATGGAGTGGACATATGGCAAAGACCGAACGAATGACACACGCCCATCGCAAGGCGTCTTCCCCGACGAAATCGTACACCCCCTCTCTGTTACCGACTTGATACTCACGCGAGTAGCCGGCCCTGCCGTTAGCGTAGAGGTCGCAGCTGCCGAGATGCATCGCCGGCCATTCGTTAACGAAACGGCGCAGCGTAAGGCTCGCGCGGCAAACCCCGACACACCCCTGCGGCCAACCAGTGACGTCAGGACGACCCTGCGCTACCACTTCGAACAAGCAAGCGTATCCACGACGGTCCCCGTATCAATTGTCGCGAGCTTTTTGCTCGAGACCGAGCAGCGCCTTGCACATATCTTCACAGAAGGCCCGACCGGCGCTGAAACCCTGCTGCTTGAATTCGACGTCCGCAGCACCAACGCAGACGGCCGGACGGTCCGGACCGACCGTCTAAGCCATGAGGACGGTACGGTCATTTTTGAATCGAGTGACGACAAGTCCAGAAGACAAATTTTGGATTTCTTGAACGGCAGTCATGGTACATCCGGCAGCCAATCAGAAGCACTAACCGACCTACGCGGCGAAATACGCATACAGCACATCCTCCGCGATATCGGCCAGCTTGCAGCACTGAATACCAAGTAGGACTAACTTTTGCTATAGTCATAGCATGCAACATTTCATCTACCTTCGCGGCAAACCTGGTGTCGGCAAAATAACCATCGCACGTCTGCTTGAACAGGGGCTCGACGACAGCTGGAGAGTCTTCTGGCTGCACGACCTAAAGAACGCTGTCTACGACATCGTCAAAAACCATCGCATCCCTCGCTTAATGGACGAGATGACCCAGCCGATCATACGGTTTATGCTCGACCGCGGCGACAACGTTATCTTTGTTCGCCCTTCACCCGACAAAGAAACGGTGGAAACCATGGTCAAAACCTTGGGCGACTACAAAGACCTGAAGGTTAGCGTCGTCTGCCTGGACGCCTCGTACGATACGCTGCTCCAGCGCGCCACCAGCCGCGACGACCCGCACCGCATTAGCGATCAAAAGGAACTCGACAAATATCTGAGCGAACGCGAGCAGGTGCCCTTCCCGGGCGAACTGGTTATTAACACCGACGGACTAACGCCCGGGCAGGTGGCCGCGAAGATCCTAAAGGACCTAGGCCTGAAGTAAGTGTGCGTATAATTTAGCTATGCAAACACTAGGCCGCGGCATGCAATACGAAGTCGTCACCGACGGCAAGTACGTGTATAAAACGCTCCATACCGTAAAAAAGTCCGCGGCTCTGTATAGAAAGTACGGGTTTGGGCTCAAAACATGGAACCTGCACAAGTTAGCCGCCAAGACGCTAGACGACGCTAAGCGCAGTCTGGAAGGCGTCCGCAGGCTGCTCAAACGTCACCCCGAACTTGCTCCCAGCCTGGCTAACCCAGTCATAGCCGATGACTTTAGCTACCGACAGGACAGAGTCACCATACTGGGCGAGGCGCTGCGCCAAGCCACTCCAGCCAGAGCGCGCCAGTACATCGACGAGTACATAGACTTGCTGCTCTTCCACGCCAGCTACGGCATTGGCTATCCGTTCATACAAGCCGGTAGAAATTACGGCGTGGACCAATATGACCATGTGGTTCTGACCGACCTAGGCGAACTCGTCTTTGATAAAGAAGCCGCCGTCGCGGCCGCGGCCGCCACAGTCTGGAAAAAAAGACGACACCTACTACTCACCCTTTGGGTTTTATACCAAAAACATGATCCCCTTATCCCTCAAGCTGTACTACAGGCGGCAGATGCTCGCCCGGTTTATGCCCGAAGCCATTGAGGCTAACTGGAAAACCGCTGCTACCGCATCTGTTAGCAAATAGAAACTCAGAAACCCTATTGAAACATAAGCAATAATATGCTATATTGTATGTGTTAAGCAAAAACAAAAACTAACATGACGGAAAAACTTATGGTCCAGATCCCAGTTGAACAAACCCCTGAACAGCCAACTCATGTCGAGGTGGTGTTAGCCCGTGTCGCCCTCGCCGACACCGGACGACCCGAAACCGAAGCGGACCAGGCACACGCAGACCAAGACGCCGAGACCACCAAGGCCAAATACGATGCCGAAATCGCAGAGGTTTACGATGCCGCCCACAAAGAGAACAGACAGTTCGACATCGATGCCGCTTACGACGAGGCCAAAGCAGAAGACGACAGGATCAACGCCGAGCGCGAGGAAGCCGAAGCCAACGCCAAGTCCGAAGCGCCGAAAGATGAGGATGCAGAAGACGAAGATGAAGATGACACCGTCCTGGCGAATGAGGCCCAGACCGACACGAGCACCGAGCGAACAGCCGATACGCCGGCATCTTCTGATAAAGACGTCCGTTAGCAAGCGCTGGCGGCTATGAAAGAGGCGGGCCTAACGGCAAATGAGCTGCAGATCCCCCAAGGCGCAACCATAACCAAGGGCCCTGATGGCAAGATGTATATCGTGAGCGACAAGAGCGCCATGGTCATTGCGCCGCGCTTTGGCGACGGTAAGGCTAGCGTGACCAAGTATGACTACGACGAGAAGACGGGTACAGTGACTGTCACACGTGGCAAGGAAAGCGTTATCAGTCGTGTAGACGTCGGCAAGCCAACGAAGGACGTGACATGGACCAAGCGCGTCGAAACCCTGCCGATACCAGGCCCCGTAGCAAAACGCTTCGGCTTCGATACAGATCAGCGGCTTGAAGTCGTCGAGTCCAGGTAGCCCATTCGGCAATCCGTAGCATAACCCCGGCCAGATCCTGGCCGGGGTTATGCGTATCCGAGACCGGCCTGATTCTGGCCGCTATTTGGCCTGGCTGTTCTTCTGGTACACCTTAATATAGACATGACTACGGTGCTCTTTGGCGTAAGCGTCGACGTACGTCTTGATGGCGGTGAGCTTGAACGAAATGTGTGCAGCCTGGAGCTTGCCATTGTCGTTGGCCAGCAACTGAACAATTTCGAGCGTATCGCCGGCTTGGATGACGCCGCTCACCTGACCAACCTGCATAGTGCGCAACTGACGGACGACGGCTGGCGGCACGCTGGTGCTGGCGGCCGTAATGGCCGTGTCGGCGTATTTACCGCCGTTCGCTTTGGTGGCGTCGTCTTCGGAATACTGTGCAGCCAGCGTTGCAAAGTCGCCACCGTCGTGCAGTCTGGCAAGCACATCGTTGGCGCGGGCCTGGGCGCCGGTATCGAGCTTGGCGGCCACTTTTTGGGCCAGCAGCTCCTGGTGAAGCTCGCGCTTTAGATCATCGATAGACCAGCCAAAGAATGTACGCACCACATCGGCCAGTTCTTGCCGGCTGGATTGGTTCTGGGCCTCCAGCGACGACAGAGCTTGATCAACCTCGGAGCCGCTAACCGACACGCGCTGCTGGGCAGCCAGCTGTTTGACATAGGCAGCCTGGAGCGCCGCGTCTATGGCGGTGCGTTTGTAGTCACTTAGCTGGCCCCGGCCTTCCTTGGTGCTAAAATCAACCCGCAGCTGCGTTTGGTTGTAATGCTGGTAGCGCCGCAGATCGGACAGGTAATTTTCGTACGTCACAAAGTGGCTGCCAGCCCGGGCCACGGGCAGCGGCAATACCTGGGTGATGCGATACGTAAAGCCCGAGGTGGATTGGAATCGATACAATGACAGGCCAATATAGACTGCGAACGTCAGTGCAGCCAACCCCAACAGCGCGCTAGATATTGTGATAATACGCCGCTTGGAATGCTGCAGCGGGTATTTGTACTTGCGTGCGCCGCGCAGGACGTCTTCGCGGTGTTCGGCCACCGTTTCGTTGGTGATCTGCGGGATGTTTTCGAAGGCGGCGCGGATGCGCTCCTCGCCCTTCACGCGCTTAAAGCGCTGCGGGACCGGCGGGATAATGTTGCGCACTTTGTTGACGTTGGTCCGTACATTGCTGCGCAAGCGCTCGGTATTAAATCGTTTGGGTGTGTTCATGAACTAATCTCGTACGCTTTGGGCGCCTTGCATAGCCGGGGAGCTGCTGGCAGTTATCCCCTGCTCACGCAAAATTTCTAATATACGCTTCTGGATATGCTGCGGCTTGTGCAGGTAATGGATGACCAAGTCTCCCACGAATGTCTGCATCATTATGGTACCATACCCCAGCAGCGTCTCTTGCAGGCCGCTAATCTCGTAGTTCACCATCTGCACCTGTCCCAAGCCCATGTCGACCACGCTGCGGTGAAAAAAGCCCTTCTGCGTAATCTGAATAAACCGCTGGTTAGTAACGATGAATACGCTGTAGTGCCAGCTCATCCAGCTGGGAAAGAACAGCAGGCCGCTCAAGGCCACACTCGCCAGGAAGCTCAGGTAAAAGAACGTCATACTGGGCGGGCTGTTGGGTTTGACGTACGTCAGCACCAATGTGTAGAGCGGGCCAGCCAGCAGCCCGAGCGATCCCCAGATGAGACCGGCGCGCATCACGATGGGATGCTTGCGGAACACGTACAGCACTTCCTCATCGTCAAACTGGTCCGGGAAATATTGGACCTTGCCCGCAGCGGTGATTTTGGTCCTAGCCATATGCGTTATTGTATCAGATTGGGCCGCGAGCCGCTGACCTGATTACCCCACAATGATGCCACCTATCGCCACCACTGCCACCGCTGCCCAAACAATATTGAGCACTACGGGCTGTGTGTCCTTTTTGCTCGCCGCCTCAATGATCAGGCCGGCCGCACCGGTCAGGTTGAGCAGTTGGTAGATTAGCGTGTTGGAGCCGATGAGTTTGAAGCTGAGCAACGTGTAAGCGACCAGGATGGCTAGGACGCCGTACCAGCCGATTATGTTACGGGCGGATTTCATAAAGGCGCCTACTTGACCTCCGTGAGCCCCAGTTTGTTTCTGATGTAGGCCACGGCCGGCAGACTCAGCAGATGGAACTTCACCGTCAGATGATCGCCTAGTTCATATTTTAGCTCCGGATTGATACCACGATTGGCAGCTTCGGTGTTAAATTCTTTGTCCGAGTATTTGTGTATAAAGGCCTGCATGTCGTCAAACAGTACCAACTCGATATGATCCAGACCTTCGGGCTTGGGGTTTCCTGGACGTGGGGCCAGCAGTTCCAGGGCATCTATGCGCCATTTACCAAACACGATAGGCTGCTTGAGACGGAACATCGAAATCGGCCGGTCGTTAATCGTCACGGCCCCAATTTGCGTAGTCACCTCGCCCATCTCATGAAGTTTTTGCCCGTATCGTTCGAGCGAAGTAGTGCGATAGCCTATGTGATCGCACTGCGCGAAGTCGGCCATATCAAAACCGGCTGCCTCAGTCCGTTTGAAAATCTCTTCTAGGAAAGTTTGATAATCACCAATGACTGTCTGTAGCTGTTGGTCCATTTTGCAGCATAGCCTTTCGTAATCTTGCGTTTGGTGCCCCCGCCAGGACTTGAACCTGAAGCTTCTCCTTAGGACGGAGTTGTTTTATCCATTGAACTACGGGGACAGCGCAGGAAAGAGTGCAGAAATTGTGCTTGCATAATTTTGCACTCTTTCCGAGCATGTCGACGGTACGCCGCAGGCGTACCGTGGGGCGACGAAGGAAACGCATCTCTGCGTCTTCCAAATTGTTAATCTACTTCTTAGGCAAATGCACCGTACTATAATCGTGCAACTCGCCCGGCTCGAACCATAGGCCGATCTCAAACTCGGCCTCTTCCCTGTTGCCCGAAGCGTGCACCAGGTTGCGGATAGGACGCTGCTGGTCGTTCGCCAAGGACGAGGAGTCAAACGAGTAGTCACCGGTAATCGTGCCCGGCTCGGCCTTTAGCGGCAGCGTGTGGCCGCGCACTTTGCGGACAATCTCGATGGCGTGCGGGCCTTCCAGCACCACGGCAAACACCGGGGCCGATACCATGAAGTCGACCAGCCACTTTTGCACGAGCTTGCCGATTTCGACCGGGTCGTCGGTGCCGAGTACGGCCTTGGGGTCAAGACCAAGGTCTTTGTAGTTGTCGAGAGTCTTGTGGCCCATGCCCTCGATGAATTCTGTGCGGTCCGTGGGATAGTGCTTGTTCAACAGCTCCTCGGTGGGCACAAAGAATTTGGCGCCAATAATTTTGAGGCCGATGCGCTCAAACCGGCTAACGATGTCGCCGATCAAACCGCGCTGCACCGCATCGGGCTTGAGGATAATTAGAGTTCGTTCTTGCACTCGCAATGTTCCTTGTTTAATTTGCTTTCCGGCATATTGTAACAGATACAGCGCAGCGTTGCCAGCCGCCCCGGCCTGGCTGCGCCCGGATCATTCCGGAGGGAGCCCGGCTCGGTCTGTTGCTGAAGCCGACAACACCACGGCAAAGCCGTGACGATTGGACATGTTTGAAGCCGCCTTCCGGGCGGCAAGTTGTCCAATCGGTTGTCGGCCTTCACAACAGCCGACCGAGCGACTGGAGTATGGTCCGAGCGCAGCCAGGCCGGGGCGGCTCGAGACGTCGCACAATGGGTGCTACAATAGCCGTATGCGTTTCGCCAAAGCCAAAACCGACTTCCTAGAATACCTAGAGATCGAGCAGAACCGCTCGCAGAAGACCATCCGCAACTACGACCACTACCTGACGCGGCTGCTCGACTACGGCGGCGACTTGAGCGTGGAAGATATCAACGCCGAGCTAGTGCGCAAATGGCGCCTGTGGCTAAACCGCCTGGGCACCAACGTCAGTGACGAGCTGGGCGCGGCCACGCTCAATTACCACCTGATCGCCCTGCGCAGTTTCCTCAAATTCTGCGCCAAGCGCGATATCCCCGCTATGACGGCCGACAAAATCGAGCTGGCCCGCGCCAAGCGCAAACAGGTCACCTGGCTGGACGAAGATGAACTGGAGCGATTGTTTGCTCAGCCTGACCTAACCAAGACAGCCGGCCTACGCGACCGGGCACTGCTGGAACTGCTATTCAGCAGCGGCCTGCGCGTGTCCGAGCTGGTGGGACTAGACCGCGATCATATCAACCTCAAACGGCGCGAATTTACCATCCGGGGCAAAGGCCAAAAAGACCGGCCGGTGTTCATCAGTGCCGAGTCGGCCGACTGGCTGCAGCGCTATCTGGACGCCCGCAAGGACAACACCAAGCCCCTCTTCATCCGCTACATGGGCACCAAGAAGGTAGACCTGAGCGGTAACTACCACCGCCTGACAGCCCGCAGCGTCCAGCGCCTAACGGCCCACTACGCTCTGCTCGCTGGCATCACCAAGCACGTGAGTCCCCACACGCTGCGCCACAGCTTTGCCACAAACTTATTGATGAACGGCGCAGACCTGCGCAGCGTGCAAGCCATGCTCGGCCACAGCAACATCGCCACCACGCAGATCTATACACACGTCACCGACCCACACCTGAAAGAGGTGCATTCCAAGTTCCATCATCTTTAGAAGACATCGCTAGGCACACTGCGGAAACGCGGTGGCGCCCCATGAACGCGATATTACAAACAAGCGGCTGGGTCGGCCGTAACGCTGGGCGCCACGCCGAACGATTTGCAGATGCCGTCCGTAGACTGCAACGCAAAGTTTGGCACCGGGCCATCGGTCGCCAAAAGCGGGATGCGCGCCTGCACGCGGCGCAGCTGGTCACCCGCCTTACCCGTCACATCGATGATCGCCTGCCCGCCCGAGAAGACGGCAGCACCACCGGCATCAGTGCCGGTCAGCTGCACCAAGCTCGAATTCTGGTAAATCATGCTCAGCCGAGCGAAGTACTCATTGCTCACTACTGGACTAAGCGACAGCCGCGCTGAGCACTGCGCTGGGGTGCACGCAACATACACAACCTGCCCCACCTGGCCACTGCTCGGCGGACTAACGGCCACCGGCTGGAGCGTGCTGCCGCTTGTGAGCGTTGGTATTAGGTACAGCGTCTTAGCCGGACTTTGCAGCGTTGCACCCGAGCCACCCGCGTGCGTGTCCACCAGGTCAACGCGCAAGATGCCGTAAGCACAGTTCCAGTTGCTGTACTTTACCAGATTATTCAACGCATTAGTCGCCAGGCAGGTGTTGGTAGCGCCCGTAAACAGCGAGCCACTGTCTGGATTCCACGTAAACGTCAAACCGGTGAACGGTTGACCGTTGGCATCGCGGACCCGCCAGATCTTGTTGGCGTCCTGGCTCAGGTCTTGTACTTGCAGCGTGCCGGGCTGAGAGTTGACCATCAGACAGGTGTAGGCAACGTCAGTGTCCAGATCAAGTACGTTCGTTCCGTTGCTTCCATTGGTCCCCGCCGTGCCGGCCAAACCGTTTGGTGCTGCGTTGGTAATAAAGGCGCTACAGTCAGCGGCCGAGCCGCCAGTACCGGTGGTATTGATCTTGGCCGTGGGGTTAGCGGCAAAAAACTGGACAGCCTTGTTCAAGCCACTTTCGGCTGCGTAGTATGCCTGCGTACTCAGTTGCTGGTCGAGCTGCTCGCGCCGATTGCTGCGCGCTACTTGGCTCATGCCGACAATAATCAAACTCACCACAAGCATCATGATGATGGTGACCAATATCGATACTATCCCCGCTTCGGCGTGCTGCTTGGTATCTGTTTGCATAAGCTTCTTCATCTACTATACTCCGCTACGGGCTCAATTGGCCATCCTGCAGCCGCCGCTGCACGGTTGCGTTAAGCGGTGATACGGCACAATACTGCGACCCTTCACCCGATTTGCAAGCAACAGTGGCACCCGACGAGGCTGGAGCACAGGAAGTCGCGCTGGCCGTACCGGCTAGCAGATCGTAGTCGGCATACACCAATGTAAGCGAAATATTGTACATTTGCGAACCGGCGGCCGCCGCACTCGTTAGGCTGAGGCGGGAGATGCACATACCCTTGCCGAGCAGCTGCTGGCCGCGGGCATCATCATATTCAGCCGAGATGAGAGGCGAGCAACCCGACGGCCGCGGCATGACATACAGCCCAGGCGCACCAGCGCTAGCCGTGTCGCCGGTGTATTGCGTACCGGTCCTGAAAGTATAAATCTTGCCGCCGGCGCAAAAATAATCAAGGCCCGTACCGCTATCAATGGTGCTGGGAGTGATCACTACGCCAGTAAACTGCACCGCCTGGGAAAGCTGCGACACGATCGTGCGCGCCACGTTCTGCGTTCGCGAACGGTTAATACTGGTGTAATAGATGCGCGAAAACTGTATCACGCCCACGGTGATCACCAACATCACGGTCGAAAACACCACCGTGGCAATCATTAGTTCGACAATGGTAAAACCGTTTTGGTGTTTAGTGCGCGTAGTCGTACTCATCGCTATCTTCCTGACTGGTAATAGAGCGTTACTGAACTCGGCGTGCTACTGGCTACACTATCCCATGTAACCGACACCTTGTAGGTGGCGGTACCGACGGTGGTGATAGCGATTTTGTAGGCTAGCTGGTCGCTGGGCTGGGCTGTCGTACCGTCGTTTTTGACCGTGCACGGACTAGCCGAAGGCGGTGCGGCGGCAATCTGTACGCTGCCATCCGCATCAAAGCAGTTGCCAGATCCGAGGTCTTTGGTGTGCAAAAACTCTACCTGGCTCGAGGCCAATTGCAGCGCCTGACCGCGCTCCTGCGTGTCCTGGTTCATCTGTGTATTTTTGTTGGTAGTAGCAAAGGCCGCCACCAGCACAAAGCTGACAATCGCAATGGCCAACAACACCTCCACAATGGTATCGCCCGCCTGGCTATGCCGGATACCGATACGGCTAAGCTGTCCGGATTCGAACCTACTTAGCATGACGTCCCCGATTTGATGGACGATGTCACCGCCAATCCGCTGGCCGACGTTAGGCCCTGGGCGGCACCAATAGTAATAAGGGCCGATTGCTTGGTAGTGCCGCTGGCTACACAGACAGACACCGAACCTACGCGCGTCAGAGGGTTGGTTGGCTGGTATATAGTATTACCACTACCATCAGTAGTGGTCACCGGATACATATCGTCAATTACCGTGCCGGGATCATCCGTATTGAGCTTGGTACCGGGTACAACGTACAGCTGCAAGACTTGCGCACCGCTGGCCAACAGGCCATTACTATCCTGCCCTGGCAGCGTACTTATGAACCCCACCACGCTGGTCGTATTATTGGTGCGATCGCCGTCGTACCACATGGCCTTTACTTTAGCGCCCTGCGTAAACTTAGCGGTCGTGTACGTAGCATTACTGATCCCTATATCATAGTGATTGTTACCCGGCGCGGCAGCCCTGGGTAACGCGCCGGTTGCTCCATACAGAGTCGACGCCTCGCCATTTGTGATAGTACTGGCCATCCGCCGGCCCACCATGGAGTAGACAAGATAGGACTGCTCGGTGTTGAAGACGAATAAGCCGCCGGGCGCAAACTGTATGGTCTTACCCATAAAGACACAGTTAGGGTTCGTTCCCTGCCGGTCGGCATCGGCCTGGCCGGCACTAAAGCTAATCGGCCCTGCAGAAGCAAAAGGGTTGAGCCTGCACGTGTACTGCGAGCGATCAGGATAATAGCCATTGGCGGTCTCGTTGATGATCTGCTGCATTTGCTGTTGGAAGGTGTTGGCAGCTGTCATAAACTGCGTACGGTTCTGCTGGCCGTTAATGAGGATGACGGCCGCCACAAACAGCATGCCCGTAACAGCCAACACGATCATAACCTCAATGATGGTAAATCCGGCGTCGCGGCCGCCACCCTCTGTCATGCGTTCAGTATACCAGGAAGCGCAAGCGGAACACTAGAGGTTTCAAGGCCAGTTTAGCGCGGAAACAGCAGGCCACTGTACCATTCAACGAGCCGTTGCCCCCACAGCACCACCACAAATGTGGCTAATAGCAGGTACGGCCCAAACGGCACGTGCCGCTGTAGTCCTTTGCGACCGCGCAGCAGCATCGGCAAACTGCCGAGCGTGCCAAATACTGACGCACCAAAAATGACCAGCAGCGCCCCAAGCGGTGTACCCGCTAACAGCCCCAAGAGCGGCGCCAGCTTAACGTCGCCGCCGCCCAACCAGGCGCCTCGTGACAGCTGATAGAGCAGCCAAAACAGACCAAAAATGACTACAGCGCCAAGCAGTGGTACATACAGCTTCGCCGGATCCGCCTGCCACAGGGCCGCTACGGCGGTCTGGAGGCCTCCTAGCACGGTGAGTGGCAGGACAATCCGATCCGGCAACAGCATCCAGCGCACGTCGTACACTGCCAGGGCCACAAAGCCCACCACGAACACCAGCCACAGCACAAACTGAAACAACCCCACCCCGCCAAGGCCCAACGGCCACGCCAGATACGAAACCGCGAACAGCGCGCCGGTCAGCACCTCCACCGCCGGATACTGCCACGAGATACGTCCGCGGCAATAGCGGCATT
>CAZRWV010000006.1:0-2097 GCA_964603965.1 uncultured Candidatus Saccharibacteria bacterium | reverse complement strand
CGCCCAGCCACAGCCAGCTCAGTACCGGCACCAGGTCCTTAGCCGCCAGTTCGTGCCCGCAGTGCGGACACATCGAGCGGCCGCGAAGCACTGACAACTCTCGCCGCCGCCTTGCAGCGGCAACGTTCTGCTTACCCTCTAGCGCCGCCTGTTCGTGCACCCGCCAGACCAGCGCGTTCACAAAACTGCCGAATATCACCCCCAGCACGCCAACAAATACCGCAATCATTACCGCTATGGTATCACACGGTCCGCCAGCACAGCATCCATTTTACAACCCGGCACGGTCCATCGCCTATACATCCTGACAAATCGTCTGCCACCCGCCGCCAGAGGCTTCTATGGCATAGAGTATGACCATCTCTTTGGGCACGGCAACTACAAAGCCGCTGCTGGTCGAGCACTTTGCGCCAGTGTATATCGCCACGACATTGTCTTGCTGGTTCGTGAAAGTGCCCGTGCCGCTAAACGTCTGCGCAACCTTGCTGAGCGTCAGTTTATTGGTAAGGTCTGGGGTGGCCAAACGGTATGAGCCGCCGGTCAGGCTGTAGCCGCCCAGCTTGCCGCTAACATCGGTGTAGATGTAATCGGCATCGGCCTGAGAGTCCGGGATTCTGCCGCCGTTATTGGCCATAAAGAAATTGACCGCGGCGGCGATGTTGCGAACATCTGCTTTGCGCGCCGCATTGCGCTGACCGCGCTGCAGCGCTGGCACAGCCAGGAACACTACAACCAAAATAACACCGGCCACGGCCAGCACTATCAACACTTCGATGACGGTAAAGCCACCAGGATGCTTTGTTGATGACTTTTTGTGTAATGGTTGCAACATGTCGCTGGTGCCCTAAGCGTTTCTTGCGTGAACCGTTAGCGCCATTGTACCACAAAAGAGGCCCACTATGAGCCTCTTTTGTGTAATGCTTAGCTGTATGCGCTACTAGCTACCAACACACTTCAGCAAGCTGGTGCCGTCTGCCTTTTCGGTGGTGTACAGAACCACATAGCTGCGGGCTGACACACTAGCACCTGTTTGCAAACCGTTGACGGTTGAGTTGCACTGCGCCGCAGTGCCGGCCACTACCTGTATGGTACCCACTGCATTCGAAGTGGTAATGGCGCCTGTTGCGCTGGTGATGATACCGAAGTTCGTAACGCCACCGTCAACCTTGATCGTCTCTTGGTTGGAGCCGGTTGCGCCGATGGTCACCGTTCCGCCTGATACGGCCGAAGTGGGGTTTGTGGTTGCCGCAGGTGTCGTGCCACCATTGTTGCTCATGTAGGTGCCAACCGCGCTCAGCACGTTGTTGGCCGAGGTGTTTAAGCCGTTGTTGCGGCCGCTGCGCTGCAGCGCCGGTACGGCCAGGAACACTACAACCATGATCAAACCGGCGACAGCCAGAACGATCAGGACTTCGATAATCGTAAAGCCCTGCTGCCGTGCAGCCGCTCTCCGTTTTTGTAACTGTTTTAGCATAATGCAGGTGCCCCTTTGCATGTTTACTTTGGTGCTTATGGATGAATACTACGGCCTAACGGCCCAAAAAGCAAGCGCTTATCCACAGATTAGCCACCGGTGAAGTTGCTGTTGCCCGCCAAGTTGTAGATTGGCAGCAAAACTGCCGCAACTATTGTAAAAGCTACAACACCTAACAAGACCATCATAACCGGCTCAACAATACTCGAGATGTTGGCAACTTCGTTATCGACTTCCTTTTCGTAATAATCGGCTACCTTGGACATCATCTGCTCGATCGCGCCGGACTGCTCACCAATGCGCAGCATGTTTGGCACCAATGGTAGGAAGTTAGGATTGTTTTCTAGGCTATCGGCCAGGCTCTTGCCTCCTTTAACCTTTTCGATTGCTCGCTGAATCGCCCGCTGAATGTGCACGTTGTTTACCGCCCCGCCGGTAACCGTTAACATTTGCAGCAGCGGCACGCCGCTGGCTACCAACGTAGAACCGGTGCGCGCAAACCGCGCCATATAAACCTTCATAAAGAGCGGACCGATCGGCCACGCTTTCATTTTGAACTTATCTACGACCTCTTTGCCCGGACCGGTGCGCGCCCAGCGCGTCGTAAGGAACACTAGCACCAC
>CAZRWV010000005.1:0-18814 GCA_964603965.1 uncultured Candidatus Saccharibacteria bacterium | reverse complement strand
CAAACAGCGCCACCTGCTTCCGGTACAGTGCGATACGCTCTTCGCGCGGCACGCTTGACCACGGACTGTTGGCCGCAAACACATACGGGTCGCCGAACACACCCCGGCCGACCATGATGCCGTCCAGGCCGTACTGCTTTGCCAGCTGCTCACCTTGCTGGCGGGATGTTACGTCGCCGTTGCCGACCAGTACTGTCTGTGGCGCTAATCGGTTACGCAGCTGAGTAACTTCGCCAATCAAATCCCAGTGCGCCGGTACTTTGCTCATTTCCTTGCGCGTACGTCCGTGCACGGTCAGCATGTCCAGATTCTGTCCCAGCAGAAACTCGAACCAGCTCATGTCCACGGCAGTAAAACCTAGCCGCGTTTTGACGCTGAGCGGCAAGCGACCGGCCAAGCCTTCGCGCGCCGCGGCGATAATCTGTCTAGCCAGCTCGCGATTTTCTGGTCTAATGAGTGCCGCACAGGCACCGTTCGCCACTTCCGACTTGGCCGGGCAGCCCATGTTCAGATCCGCACCCACAAAGTTACAGCCGTCCGGCAAGCCAAGCTCGCGCGCCAATGAGCCGTCGGCGATCTGCTCGGCCACCGCGCGGAAGTTCTCGGGTTTGAGTCCCCACAGCTGCGCGACCAGACGTGTTTCACCCTCAACGAAGCGCAGCTTTTTTAAAAGTTTGCTGCGGCCCGGGCTCGTCAACCCGTCCACGTTTACGAACTCTGTAAAGAACAGATCGGGCGCAGCCGTACCGGCAACGATCTGGCGAAAGACCGTGTCGGTCACATCGTCCATCGGCGCCAATACAAAGAAAGGCTTGGGCAGGTCCTGGGAGTAGTTCATTACTATATATTATATAATGTTTGACAATCTAGAACAAACGTAAGGCATCGGTCCGCTCGGCGGCATCCTTGAACACGCGGATCGTGCCATACACCCCGTCATAACCCGGCTCTTTGTGTACCTGACCGGCGCGAATACGTTCCACCGCTAAAGCAGCGCCGGGCGATGCCGCCCGAATTTGCTCCAGCGGCAGTTTACGCAGGATACTAAATTCATCACCTAGCGCCGCGATCAACCGCTCATACTCAACCGTCACCGCTTTGCCGGTGGTCGATTTGACGCCATGCAGCTCAGCCAGTACTTCAATCAGTGGCACAATATACTCAATTTGCTTTCTATAGGACGGACCTATAGGTCTATCTGCCAGCTCGTCTACGCGGTAGTCAACACCGACAGTTAGTGGTCGATGGCAGACGGGGCAGATGCCGCCATGAGCTTTGGTTTCGGCCGGCGAAAAGCGCACGCCGTGGTCGCGGTGGCCGTCATAGTGGTATTTGCCTTCTTCGGGATAGAATTCGATGGTGCCCACTAGCCGCTCGTCGTTGGTTTTGATCGCCCCAACCACATCGGCGTACGATGGTTCGGCGCGCACGACCGTGGCCTCGCGTCCCAGCTTTTGCGGCGAATGCGCGTCGGAGTTACTGGTGATGGTGATTCCGTCCAACTGCTGCAGTCGCCAGTTCATAGCCGGATCGCTCGATAGGCCCGTCTCGATGGCCCGGATCTCCGGTGTTAATTCCTCGTATGCCTCGGCCAGACTATCAAAGCCCGACTTACTGCCAAACAGCCCGAACCACGGCGTCCAAATGTGTGCCGGGATGTACAGCGCATCTTTGTCTGCTTCCAGAGCGAAGCGGAGCAGTTCTTTGCTATCCAGGCCCAAGATCGGTCGACCATCAGCACGTAAGTTGCCCACCCGCTCCAAACGAGCGTTCAGCCGAGCCACCGCCTCGAACGTCGGCATCACGATCAGCTGGTGCAGCCGACGCACCCGATCGCCTTTTTTATAGACCGTGGCAATCTCCACGCTTGGCACAAAACGGATCAGATTACTACGAACACTGGCAGGCAAACGCTGGTCAACTTCGGCTGCGATATCATCGCGCAGACGGAACAACCCACCCTCGGTCGACACCAGCTTGTCGCGGAATTCGGCAAACCACGCCGGGTGCGTAAAATCACCCGTGCCGATCACCTGCACGCCCTTCAGCTTGCCCCACTCGTACAGTCCCTCGATCGTACAATTACGGCTCGTTGCGCGAGCATAGTGGGAATGCACGTGTACGTCCACAATCAGCTCCATGGTAACAGTGTAGCAGGATCAGGCCTGCCTACCTGCGGTCACCGGTCGGTAACTGTAGATCGACTGGGCCAAGTGGAGAGTCGGGCGTGCGATCGACGATGTCTGTCGGACGCCACGAATCGGGTGCTGCAACTTCGTCGTCCAAATCAATAGGCACACCAGACTCTGCCGCGTCCCGCCTGTCCAGATGTTCACTTCGTCTCTCCAGCGCTGCCAGCACCACTTCGCGTTCATGGTCATCCCATCCGTGCCCCGGTTTGTACCGCTTGTGCGACGCGGCGGCATGCGCCACCAATCTAGCCACTCGAGTCAGCTCGGCTCTATCAGCAAATAGCATGAGTTCCACAACCTTCTGGGCCGGCGGAAGCGTCTCGGGCGTTGCCATGCATACGTAGTAACACGTTGCGCCTATTTAATCCAAGCGGAGCTATAGTTACCGCGAGCGAACTATTCCCACCGGAACACACGAAATGCGATCATATAGACCACGACCAGCCAAGCGGCCATGATGCCCAGCTGCGGGCCGAGCTGCCACAAATGTTGGCCTTCGGTAGCAATCAAACGAGCGCCATCAATCACCGGCGTCAGCGGCAGATAGCCGGTAACGTTTTGCAACCAGTGTGGCATGACGTAGCGCGGGAAAAACGTACCGCTCAAAAACATCATCGGGAATACGACGATGTTTGCCAGCGGCGCAGCCTGGCGCTCGTTCTTGGCCCAACCACCGATGGCGAGACCAATGCCCAAGATCAGCACAATGCTAAAGACCAGGAACGCTGCCAACTCCAGATAGCTGCCCACGACCTTCAAGTGGAACACGGCAATGGCCACGATGAACATCGCGCTTAGCGACATCAGGCCGGCCACGGCGTTACCGAACATTACGCTCAGGAAATACTGCCAGACACGCAGCGGCGTAGTGTGCAGCCGGCGCAGAATGCCCATCTTCTTGAGCTCCGGGAAAACGTTGATCGGCCCAAAGATACCCGCACCCAGGATGGCGAAGCCCAGCAGACCGGTGAAGGTGTAATCGAACGCGCTCAGTGATCGCTCGTTGTTCTGCTTGCTGGTAATCGTTAGCGGCGTTGCGCTGCCAACCAGCTTGACGTTGACAGCTTGCAGTTCCGCCTGCAGCACGCTGGTCAGCGTCTGCGCGGCACTCTGATTGTTCTGAGTGAAGTGTACAACCGCCTGGCCACTTGGGACATGCTGACCCGGCTGCACCTGACCAAAGCTGGCGGGCAGCTCCAACGTAGCATCCAGTTCGCCGCGGCTCATCTTTTCGTTGGCCGCGTTGAATGTTGTAATTCTATCATCGATCTTCAACGCCTTCTGCTTGTGCAGTTGCTTCACAAAATCTTTCGCGAACGGCGTCTGCGACTCGTTGATGATGGCAACGTCGAATGACAGCGATTTGTTGCCGCTGTTTAGTCCACCAAATACAAACAGGAAAATCAGCGGGAACAAGAACGTAAAAAACAGCGCCAGCCGGTCGCGGAACAACCGCTTCATGTTGATGGTAAAGAACACCCAAACGGTGCGCAGTTTGTTTGAGAATGTCATGCCCGTAATGCCTTTCCGGTCAGATCAATAAACACGTCTTCCAGGTTAGCCTGTTCAACTTGCTGCTCTTTTTTGAAGCCGCGTCCCAGCAATTGCTTGATGAGGTTCTTGGGCGTGTCCAGCTGGATGATTTTGCCGCGGTCCATGATAGCCACACGGTCACAGAGGATTTCGGCTTCGTCCATGTAGTGCGTGGTCAGGATAACGCTGATGCCGCGGCTGCGGACTTCTTCGATCAGCTCCCATAAGTTGCGGCGGGCTTGCGGGTCCAAGCCGGTTGTCGGCTCGTCCAAAAAGAAGACCTTGGGGCTGTGTACGAGCGCCGCCACGATGCTGAAGCGCTGGCGCTGACCGCCAGACAAGCTTTCCACAAAGGCGTCGGCCTTTTCGCCCAGTTGCACTTCGTCTAAGAACTTGCGCGGGTTGACCTTCTCGCCGTAGGCAGCTGCGAACATCTGGATTAGCTCGGTGAGTTTGGTCTTGTCCTGGAAACCCGGGGTCTGCGGCTGAACGCCGATCATGCCGCGGATGGAGTAGGGGTCTTTGGCTACGTCCACGCCGTCGATCGTCACGGTGCCGCCGTCAATAGAGCGCAGCGTCTCGATCATCTCCAGCGTGGTGGTCTTGCCTGCGCCGTTTGGTCCCAGGATTCCGAAGATTTCGCCTTTTTTGACCTCAAAGCTAATGCCGTCGACGGCTTTTTTGCCGTCATACGATTTTTGCAGGTTGTCTACCCTCAAAATCACTTCGTCTGTCTTTGCCATACCTATCCACCCTACCACACCTGCCGGTCCCGGGGCAAAACAAAACACCCCGGTTCTTTAGAGGTAGCCGGGGTGTTTTTAACTACGATTAAAACTAGCCGCGCTTGACGGTCAGGAAACCGTTGCGTGGGTTTTCGTTGACGCTGAAGCCTGCAGGCAGGTCAGTGCCTTCGGGGCGCTGGTCCTTGCTGAAGTAGTAAATCGTCTGCTCTTTGCCGCCGCGCAGGGTGACTTTCTTGCTGTTCAAGTAGTACGTTACACCCTTTGAGTTCGTGTGCTGGTATGCCATTGCATATCTCCCCTTATAACTAATGTTAGTACCCCTAACATACTCTGACGGGATTTTGTTTGTCAACAGGTACGCCCCGAAACGACCCCGCGGACGTACCTGCTTGCCCAGATGGGCCGCCTTGTATTACACTTATGATTGATACTAACCAATCTTTGAGGTGGCTAAAACGGATGGACTTTCGGCAAATCACGCAACCAACTAATCCTCGACCGGCAGCTCCGACCGCCGAGCCTGACCCATCGGACTACAAAGAGCACCGAGTACCAAGCCGCCGCGCGGATGGACGTAACTGGCTGCAGATGTTTAACGGTGCTCTGCTAATCGCCATCGCACTGCTGGTGGCATTAGTTGCGCTCGCTGTCACAAACAGCAGTAGCAAGGCCGCAGATGCCCAGGAGAACGCCTACGTCGGCTCCAGCAAGTACCAGGCGGTCTTCTTGAACAACGGCCAGGTGTATTTTGGCAACATCACCACGCTTACCAACGACTACTTGCGCCTAACCAACGTCTACTACCTACCGCAAGACGGTACAACCACCAGCAGTGGTACCTACTCGCTCGTCAAGCTGGGCTGTCAGCAGATTCACGACCCGTACGACGCCATGATCATCAACCGCTCGCAGATAACCTTCTGGGAAAACCTGCAGGACAAGGGCAAGGTAGCCAGCAGCATCACCGACTTCAAAAAAAAGAACCCGAACGGCCCGGATTGTTCACAAGTCAGCAGCCAAACACAGGCTGACAGCACTGCAAACACGCAGGGCAGCAAAAGCACCAACAAGTAGCGATAGTTACGGCTGATGCCTTACAGGTACCGCTTGGCCCACCAATGATACGGCGCACTCACCAAGAACCCGAGTGCGGCTAGCCCAGCCAGTAGTAAACTCCAGCCCGCCAGGTCCGGTGACCACTTGGCAGCAGTAAAGTCGAACTTGTATAAGCTGTCGGGGATGGGCACCAATTTGCCGCCGTGGTCGTTGGCGTATTCCTGGATGCAGGTGATTACCTCGCTGCCGACGGCGGTCCGGCCGTTGCAGTAGCTGCGTGCCTCGTTGTAGAGCGTGGTGTTACCCTCGCCCAGCACGCCGGTCTGGGCCTGCTGCAGCCGTTCGTAGGTGTATTTGAGCTGGATCGGCGGGTGAACAGCGTTCGGGCCGCTGCTAAGGCTTGTGTTCATGTGGCTGTAGATGTACTCGCGCAGACCACGCAGCGCGCCTTCCACATCGCCGTTCTCGCGGTCGGCCGTGTAGACTGCCTCGCGCAGGCGCACCATCTGCTCGTTGTTGTGTCGTAGAGCAACCAGGCTGATCGCGCCAAACACCACTACCGCCGCCATGAAGTACCATGGCTTAATCCGCCGATAAAACCGCCACACGTGATGTAAATGTCGCTTGTTCATGCTGGTTATGATTATATCCTAGACTGCCAGCCAATCCTTAACAATTTTACAACGGTTGCACTCGCCGGGCCGCGTGGGGGATACTGGTGGCATGCATATCTATTTTTCGGGTATCGGCGGTACCGGCATCGGGCCGCTGGCGCTGGTCGCTAAACAGGCTAAATACGAGGTGTCCGGTTCGGATAAGCAGGATTCGCAGTACATCACGTACCTGCGGCAGCATGGCATCACCGACATCCATATCGGCCAGGATGAGGCTGGCATCGCTGTTGTACACACCCGCCAACCTATTGACTGGTTTGTGTATACATCGGCGTTGCCACTCGAAAATCCGGACGCGCCAGAGCTGCGCTTTTGCCGCGACCAGGCCATCCGCACCAGCAAGCGAGACGAACTGCTCAATCAGATCATCGCCGACCGCGGCCTGAAGCTGATCGCCGTCGCCGGCACGCACGGCAAAACCACCACCACCGCCATGACGATCTGGCTGCTCAAGCAGCTGGGTGTACCACTTGGCTACATCTTGCCCGCCAAGAGCAGCTTTGCCGAGATGGGCGCGTTCGAGCCGGGTGCGGAATACTTTGTGTACGAATGCGATGAGTTTGACCGTAACTTCCTGAGCTTTGAACCGCATCTCAGCCTGATTACCGGCATTGATTGGTACCACCCTGACATTTACCTGCCGCGCGACGATTACAGAGCGAACGCGCCGTCCTCTGGCAAGCCGACGTCGACCGACTTTCCTTAAGCGCCGGCAGCGAGCAACCTGAGCACGGGCGAGTAATCTTGGACGAGGCCGATCCGGCCATCAACACCAGTTTTAGTCTGCCTGGGTTGGTCAACCGCCAGAACGCCTGGCAAGTCGCCAATGCCCTGCGTAACTTGTCAGATTTGAACGAAACATCATTCAATAGGATGGTTGAATGTCTGAATCGTTTTCCGGGCGTGTCGCGGCGCTTTGAGCAGATTGCACCCGGACTATATAGCGATTACGCCCACACACCTCCCAAGATTCGCGGCGCGCTACAACTAGCCCACGAAACGGCCGACGGCAATGTAGTGGTCGTGTACGAGGGCCTGCACAACACCCGCCAGCACTTTATCCGCGCCGAGCTGGAGCATTTGTTCAACGGAGTTAAACAGCTATATATCGTACCCAGCTACCTGGCGCGCGAGGACACCTCGCTAAAGCTACTCACGCCGGACGACCTCAAGCTACTGCTCAGCGCCGAGACGCAAACTATCACCCAGGCAGCGGCACTCGACGCAGAGCTGCGCGATGCCATCATCCACCATCTGAGTGAGGGCGACACGGTACTCTGCCTGACTGCCGGTGGCGGCGGTAGCTTGGATGAATGGCTGCGACAGGAATTCGCCCCAGCCACAGCGGACGGCCACAAGTAACAAGCGAGCAAGCCCGATTAGTGTCAGGCAAGTGCGACGATTAGGGCAATAATTACGACCAGCAGAGCGACCGCCCACGGCCAGATTACGCCGGCAGGGGAGTCTGTATGGGACGAAATTCCATCGTCCGAAGAGCGATTGTTGCTTGGACGACCCTGCATACTGGCATTCGGCAGATCAGTTGGCGCACCGCCAGAGATGAATGGCTGCTGCGCTTGGCCCTGATTCTGATTGCCAATGCCAAACAGCGCTACTCCACCGTCGGCAGCATCACGCTGCTGGGCGGCCATGGCCTCTACCGCTTGGTCATGATGGAATTCGTGGCCGTATTGGACTGCCGATCGCTCAGCCGCAACTACTCTGCCATTCCGGTCGAGTTCAGCGATATACCCACCGGCGCTCTTTTCCAAACGGTGTTCGGGCGGTACCTGCAGGCGCTCTTGCACCTGAGCGGTCTGTTCATTGGCGCGACCAATAGCCTGTTCGGCCCGGCGATTCTGTTCGTTGTAGCGTTCGGCGGCCTGGTTCATGTTGCGCGTAGCAACATCGAGCCGTTCCCCCGATGAAGCATGCTGCCGGATCTGTTCTTGCAGCGTTTCATCACGCCGTTTGTACAGCCTGTCCATGCGGTGTCGCAGGGTAGCGGAGCGCTCTTCGGCCTTTCTTTCGTGGCGTTTATGCCGGTGACGCTCCTTCACACCCAGGCCTGCTAAGCCGGCCCGCACACCATCCAGACCCCTTTTGACAGATCGGTGCACATCACGTACGGCCTTCTGCGCAGCACTATCCTGTTCGGCCCCGCCTTGACTAGCCGCGGCTTGTGCCGCTAGGCGCTCCCGAGACCGGCGGAAGGCCTCTGCCGGTTCGATGCGGCGCGGCGAATGTTCCGGTTCGGGCTCGTCGGCTGCTGCCTCGGCCGTGCCGGGCGGCTCGACGGGCGGCACCTCACCGCCCCCGCCAGGCGTAGCCTCCGGTGCCGGCGACGCGTCGCTTCCCTGGTGCTGCGGTAGAGGCTGCTGGTCCCATAGTACCGGCTCTCCTCTGTCGCCACCGGGCAGAGCACCATGCACAGCGGCAACAGCAAGTGGTATCACTCGCCGCTTGGAATCGCCGTGCAACCGCACTGCTTCGCCCTCATACAGATCCTCTGCGCTTACACCGCCATACTCAAGATTTTGCTCGTAGTCGCCTACATCCGCGGCTGTTTGTTGCGGTATCTCATTGTCCGGTTGTTGCCCGTCCGCACCAAGCCCGGCCGGCGCTTCTGCCTGTGACGCCGGCTCTGCATCGACCGTCCCAGCGGGCGCGGGCAATTCGACCGGCGTTTCTTCGCCCTCTTTCTTGCCCGGTTTGGTCCTTTGGTCACCCTCAGTCGTAGACTTCATGCCCAAGCCGGCCAGCCAGCCATCAAAACCCTTGGGGCTATGGTCGCTGCCCTCTTCGGGCTGAATTGACGGTTTATCCGCCATGTCAGCGAAGGACAGGCCCCATAGGCTTTTCCTGGTCTTTTTCTTGCCTTTCGAACCCTGAACTGTACCCAGGCCCGCTTCCGAGTTTTCATCCGGGTTTTCGTCAGCCTTCTTAGCGTATTCTGAGGCGTCCGAGCCGCCATAACGTTCCGTCATAACACCTATATTTTACAATGTCTAGCCTATTTGCTCAATCATTTTTCCGGGAAATTGCCAGTGGCAAATGCTATTTGATCATCCGGCCCGATTCGTCTATTTTGACTGCACCCTCGCGTATCACTTCTATGGCATCATCGACTACCCGGATAATGGTGGAAGCCGGCCGGCCCGACATGTCGCCGCCGTCTACATAAAAATCGACGGCATCGCCAAAATAGGTCTGGGCCTCGGCTACTGTGGTAGCCGTCGGAGCACCGGGGTCATTGGCGCTGCTCGTGAGCAGCGGCCCAGCCGCCTGCAACAGCTCATTGAGTGGTTTATCTGCCGGCACGCGCGTCGCTAGCCCCTTACCCCGATCCAAGTAGTGTAGCTCCGGTCCACAGGGAATAATCACGCTGATCGAGTTCGGCCAATAGCCTTCCACCGCCGTCAGATACCGGCGCTTAAGCCCCAGCGCCACCAGCTGCTGTACGTCAGCGGCAATTAGCGTACCCGGTTTGTCATCGCGATGTTTGAGCGCATACAGGCGCGTCGCGGCTGCCTGGTTGCCAGCGACACACACCAACCCGTACACCGTGTCGGTCGGCAGCACTCCAACAGCGCCGCTGCGGATGAGAGCGATCAGTTCGGGGTCATCAAGACGCGTAAATATCTGCACGGCAGGCTCCTAAAATATCTGTTTGATTGTACCACTATAGTGCGTAATAGCCTTCGGCCGTTTGCCGGACCAGACCTTCACGCAGCAAATCAGCCAGCACACCGACAAGTCGTGCGTCGGCAATCGCGGCTTCGAGCTCCGCTACCGACAACGACCCGACGCTCAAACTACGCAGCACCTGCCCGCGTACCTGCCGTCGTGAGCCGTTGAATTGCGACTGTTTCGCATAGTGCTTGCTGGCACTGTTCAAATTGCCAACGGTAGACTTTAGGTGTGATCCGTAGTCCATCAGCGCCCAATAGAACTCGCGTGGCTGCTCGCGGTCGAGCGTTTGCTGTAGCAGCATGGTGATGAGCCTGTCTGGCACCTCGGTCTGGTCTTGCAAAAAGTGGTGCAGGTAGACCGTACGAATGTTCGTCTCCACAAAGATAGCCGGCTGGTTGTAGGCGTATGCCTGGATGGCACCGGCAGTGTTGGGGCCAATGCCGGGGAGTTTGACGAATTCGGCCACTGTGTCTGGAAAGCGGTTTAGCCGCGCGACTTGTCCAGCAGCCTGCCACAGATACTTTGCGCGGCGGTTATAGCCCAGCCCTTGCCAGGCCCGCAGCACCTCGCCAAGATCGGCCCGAGCCAACGCATGGATCGTGGGGAATTGGTGTACAAACGCTTGGTATTTGGGGATTACGCGTAACACCTGCGTTTGCTGTAGCATCAGCTCGCTCACCATGATTTTGTACGGATCGAACGCGCCGTCCGGCTCGGGGAGCCGCCACGGCAGATCGCCGCGGCCATGGCGAGCATAAAACGCCCACAACGCCTCAACAAACACAGCCTGTTGCTGCCGGTTCAGCTCCATCCTATCAGTGTAGCCTACAGGCCGCCGTAACCGCCACCGTAACCGGGATACCCGATTCCAGACCTATAGTAGTCGGTGACCTTCAAAGGTGTACCGCCCGTAGCGGGCATAATGTACAGCTCGCTACCGCCCTTGGATACCAACAGGTAATTGTCGGTGTACCAACCATACGGGTAGTACTCGCTCAGAGAAGCCACCTGTTTAGAACTCTTGGCGGCGGCATTGCCGGTAAATAGCGTGCTCTTGCCATCACGCGTCTCGGTCCAGAGAGTCTGGTTGCCGGACGGAGACAACAGATAGGTAGCATACGACCCATTCCAGAAATTACTAGCTTTCAACTCGCTGTCGGTTGCTACCGTACCGTTGTCA
This sequence comes from uncultured Candidatus Saccharibacteria bacterium, assembly GCA_964603965.1. GTDB lineage: Bacteria > Patescibacteriota > Saccharimonadia > Saccharimonadales > UBA4665 > JAJZCD01. The sequence goes on along the minus strand of CAZRWV010000005.1, from coordinate 7,740 downwards.
TAGTCATAGAACGTGTCGGTACCATTATCTGAAACCCAGACATGGATGCCGCCGGGCTCGTACAATTGGCTACTAACAGTGAGGGGTACACTCGAACTTGAGGGGAACGAATACGTGAACGTTTTGAGTGTTTTGTGGCCACTGCCGTCTGCACTAATCGTATCGATCTCGGCCACCTTGCCCGCCAACTGGCTGTACCCATTGGCAGTCCAGTCCTTAACATATACTATCTGGTTGGTCACCAGGTACACGGCATTGAAATTCTGGTGCATATAGTCGTACTGGGCGGTCCCGGATCCCTGTGTCTGGTCTAATAGTAACGTGTGGCCAGTGGTGGGATCGAACGATTTGAGGGCATATTTATTCGCCTGCCAATCGTTGAGGCTCAAGCGGTTAACCTGGTAGATGAACCGATCGCCACTCCAGCCAACCAGCGTGAAGTTGGCATTGCCTTCGTCGATGGTTGTCAGCAGGTCGCCGTTGGTGGTGTCAATCAGATAAACGCTGGCGTGGTCGCCCGAGCGCTTAGACAAAAGCGCCAAGTACTTCCAGTCGCGACTAGCGAGTAGTGACGTACCGTACGGGTCTTCGCTGCCCGTGCCTTCAACCACCACTTTGCGGCCGGTGCCATCCAGGTTGGTCTTGACCACGTCGATGTTTCCGCTCTGATTCGACAGAAAGTATAGCTTACCAGCTGGCGTGAGTTTGAAGGTATTTTTGGCCAGATCGCCAACAGCAGTTACCGTAGCAGTAGCGGTGTTATAGCCGTCCAGTGAGATGCTAGCTTCCTGTGTAGTGGCAGCAGAATCAATGACAAGCGTAACCTGGCCGTCCGTGCCGGTCTTGGCTGTAGCGCCTTTGCTAGTGATGACTGCGCCCGACAGCGGTTTTCCGCTGATAGCGTCGACTAGCCGGACGCCAACCTGGCGGCCGGTAGCAACCAGCTTAAGGGTGAACGTATTGCTGCTGGCCGAGAGCGTCACCATTTCCTGGGCGGAGCTGCCCCTATAATACTTTTTGCTAGCACTAACCTCTCGCTTACCAAGGTGCGCACGCAGCAGCGCCACACCCTGTGCGTTGGTCTCAACCCGCTTGCCCGCCATCTCCACGGCCGCGCCGCTCACTGGTTTACCGCTCTTGCTGTCGACCGTGCGAACGGTCACGTCTGCCGAGAGGCCCAGACCAAGTACGCTATAACGCGTGGATGGTACCGCAAACGGGACGGCCGCTGCAACCACCAGCACCCCGATGGTACCCCAGCGTTTGCGCGGGCTGGCCCACCAGCCCTTCCAGCAGCGTTTGACTCGGCCCCAGAAGCCAGACTTGTTGGCTGCAGCTACGGCTTTGGCCGTCCGTTCATCCTGTTCCCGCAGCGTGGCATCGCCATCCTGTTTCATGATCTCATCGACAGCTTTGTCGGTCTTGGTATCGACAGTATCCTGTTGCTCGTCACCAGCTGGTTCACGTTCATCTGTTGTGTTTTCTACATCATCTGGTGTCGACAGCTTTTCCTGTCGCATCCCCGACAAATCGTTGATAGTTATCTTTTTTCCCGGCCGTTTTGGGTCGTCATCTGGTATTGCCATACTGCTTATCCTCTTTGCGTTTAACTATAGCAAACCGCAGCATGAATATATACTGAATGGCATGAAGCGAATGAGCGAGGCAGTAGCCCGCGCGGCAGCGGCGCACTTGAGTGACGTTGACCCAGTGCTGCGGCCGATAATTACCCAAGCGGGCCTGTGTACCATCCGGCCGCACACCGACTATTACCGTGAACTAGTAGAGAGCATCATCGGCCAGCAGCTGAGTGTTAAGGCGGCGGCCACCATCCGGCGACGATTCTGTGCGCTTTTCGCCTGCGAGGCCGTCCCTCCGCCGCAGGACATTCTGACCAAAGACATCGATGAACTGCGCTCCGCCGGCCTCAGCCGCGGCAAGGCAATGTATGTCCGCGACCTGGCACAGCACGTCGTGGACGGCAAGGTGCGCTTCGACCACCTGGACGGACTGAGCAACGACGAAGTGATCGCCGAGCTGACGGCCGTAAAAGGCATCGGCGTTTGGACGGCCCACATGTTCCTGATGTTCTGTATGGGACGCACCGACGTGCTGCCGACGGGCGACCTGGGCATCCGCAACGGCATTCGCAAACTGTACGGCCTGGCCGAGCTCCCCGCGCCCACAGAAATCACCGAACTGGCCGCAGCACACCACTGGCATCCGTACGAATCAGTCGCCAGCTGGTACGTGTGGCACTCACTGGATAACATGCCGGCGGTCTAGTTAAAAACTAGCGACTGCAGCATAGTAACGACCGCCGCCTTGAACGTCGCTTTGTCCCAGCTGGCTGCCGTGATGGACGCCGGGGTTGTTTTACCGCCAGTACAGTAGCTTTTGCTGCATTCCACAAATGTCACGCTCACCAGCGGATTACGCTGTGCCAGGTCGGTCATGGGCACGGCCTCGCCGGGCTGGTACGTACGGTCGCCGGTCAAAAACAGCGCGCTTACGCTGCCCGCGCCCTGGTAGTCCACAAATGATAGATACGTTTGAGTGCGTTGTATAGGTGACGGCCGCTTGTAGGTAAGCTGCGTGGATGCCAGACCGGCGGTCGCCGTACCAGGAAAACCCGGAATCGATGACTGCTGCTTGCGGACGCTTACTACCACGTGGCCATCGGCAGTACCATCGGCTTCGGTCAGAGAAAAGGTTGGCGAAGTCACGGTGAGCTGGTCGGCAGTGTCGGCCACAATCCAGTTGTCGGGATAGGTTAGGCTGAGTCCGAATGTGCTGGAATCGTAGCGCTTGGTGGCAGTAGTGACCGGCGTCTCTTTGCGTTCGGTTTTGTCTTGCGCGACTTTTTGCTGTTTGGCAACAGGCACCCTGGCCTTTTGGTAACCCAGGTAGTAGGATCCAACCAAGAGCCCGGCCAATAATAGTACAGTAGCCACCACGCGCGGCCAGCGCCTGGACAGGCGGTCTTGCGGTACTTCTCGCGGTGCCGTAACCGGCCGATTAGCCCGCCACGCACGCTGCTTCTCGGCGGCGACTACGCCGTCCGGGTCACCCGGGTCCTGCACGTGCTCGTACAGCGGATCGGGCGTTTCGTCATGCGGTGCATTGGTAAGTGGATACTGCGCTTCCATGATCTTCATTATAAACCCGTACGCTCGCCGAAATTGTAAGCCTGACCCCGTTACGGCCGACGAACACCATAATACAGCACGGTGGTTAATGTGGTGAGTGCCAGGCCGGCGGCAACTACCGGCGACCAATGTACGCGGAACAGGTCGGGCTGAGGTACCGTACGCAGCGTGGAGTCGGCCGTGTAGACGGATTCTTCGGGCTGATTGCGGCCGCCTGTCGTCACCGCGGCGCCCAGTACTTCGCCGCTAGACGATCTCGTGGCGTAGAGTGGCGCCGATTCGCCAGACGGACCGTCTGCGCCAGCAGTCGATATACTAGCTACACCGTAGCTTGCAGCCGGCCCATCCACAGATGTCGAGCCAGATACCACAGTCATATCCGACTCTTCATCGGCAGCGGCCACATAGACAGTCTTTTGGATATCCACCGCCTGGCCAGCCAGATTTGTACCGTACACGTGCAGCACGTGGAAGCCGGCCGGTACATCGGCCGGGATGTGCACGGCTGTCGCAATATTGCCATCCGCATCCACGCCGCCTTCGTCCAGCAGGACCGGGTCGGAATGGAGCACGATTTGGTAGCGACTGCCGGGTTGCAACTGCACTTCGTCCCCGTCCACGGCTACCTGCTGGGCGTCGCCGCGTAGCATGGCGTCACCCGCCATGCTGTCGTCGAACGTGACTTGGTTGAGCGGACGCCCGCTTGGCAGCGTTATCACCATAGGCGTATACGCTTGTTCGGCCGCCGGCTGCGCTGGCATGGGAGCACCAAGGTCCATTGTCTGTGCCGCAATAGCACGGGCCAGCAGCTCGTGCCCCAGTATGGTTGGATGGTAGCTTTCGTTGCCTTTGAACTTGAGGTCGTGGCCAGCAATCGTGATCGGATCGTCACCAGCAGTCAGACCGTTCATTGCTGACGTACCGTCTTCACACAAACGATGGCCGTCAAACGCATGCTGCGTATCTGCGTAAAATACACCGGCATCCCGCGCGGCGCGTTCTACCATGCTATCCAGTTCTACGACCAAACCCGACACAAACGCTAACTCGTCGCGGTTCAGCAGCACATTCACACCGCAGCTACCCGCCGGATTCGCTACCTGCGGATAGCCCACCACGTACAGCCGCGCACCGCCCGACTGCTGCCGCAGTGCTTTGTACGTTCCAACCAGTTTGCCGTACGCCCGGTTGATCGTGTTCGTCAGTTCCGCTCGTTCCTCCGGCGTGCCATAACAAGTGCCAGGAGCGATGCAGGCCTTTAGGATATTGCCAAAGCCAATGTCATTGCCGCCGATGGATAGCACAATCGCCTCCGGCTGATACGTGGCCGCGAATTCTTGTTGATACAAATACCCTTGCTGGAAGCCAGCCAGAATACTTAGCCGATCACGTTGATTGGCCGGCATACCGTCAGTGGCTTGCCCTTTGTAGCGTGGATTGCTACCGACCACGTCGTACGTTCGCGCGCCCGAGCAGGCAGCCGAGTTGTACGAACCAAAGTTTTGGCGGCCCAGCAGAAACGGATACGACAGCTCCGACAAGTGACACTTGTTCGTGTAGATATCGGTCCCTGCCCGATACACGCCTGTGCCTTCGCCCGAAATGTACGAATCGCCCATGCCTAGCAGACCCAGTTTGTGCCGCACGCCGCCCGGCGCAGTTGCTACGAACGTTGCAGCCTTATACTCCGTAGCGGATTGGCGAGCATAACGCGCATTGAACATTAGGTTGTCGTTATCGGCAAACCGCAGACGCGTAGGATACAGCAGGTCTGATTGGCGATTGAGCAGTCCCACTTGCTTGGTGGGTGACGAGGTGCCGTTCCAAATATTACGAGACATGCAAAACACACGCTCGGTTGCTGGTACTGCCGACTGATCGCTGCACGTCAATAAATCGTAGATCTGGATCTGGCCGTCGCCCCACAGATCGGCATTAACCGCCGCGTACCGCCCGTCGTTGCTAATGGCCAGCGGCGGGTGCTCGAGCGCCTGGTCCCACTCGGGCTCAACCGAGTCCGCAAACAGCTGCATGCTGTAATCACGCATATCCACCCGCACCAAACCCGCCCTGGGCATGTTGGCGATCATCCACCGGCCGTTGGCCGAGAAGCTGATGTCACCCGTATTTACCTGCAGTGGGCGACCGGTGGCAGGGTTGCGCAGAATCGAGTCGGGCTGCCGCGTTACACGGTACGACGACAAGCCGTAGAAGCCAGGCACATGCTCCAGATCAGCCTTAGTAAGCGCACCATACAGTCCAATGTAGTCCCCTAGGTGCGCACCGGACGATACCGTCACCAGCATCGTCCCGTCGGCCGTGGGAATAAAGTGTGCTGTACCCGCTGGACCGGTCAGCTCCTCGAAGCGGCCATCGCCGGTCTGAATGTAACCCTCGGCCGTCAGCATCCCGAGCGGCGATTGGAAGAGACAGAATGGGAGCGGCTCACCGCTGGACTCGGCATGATACGTCATCACAGTGCAGTCGGTGGGATGACTATCCGGCGCCGTATTATCGGCCAGGTCCACGATCTTGCTCAGCGCCGGCGCCCCGGACGCAAACCAATTCCCGCCCTCTTGTGCCGCCGCACCATACAGTCCAAGCGGCAGCACTGCACCAATAGTTATCAAGAGACTCCAGCACACCAGCAATACCCGCTTGCATCGTACCCGCACGGCTAATCTCCCGCTTGTTTTGCTACACACTAACGTACATTTGCGCGTGAGTCAAACGGGTTCGTATGCATAAACATTTCGACCTAACAGCGTAGCGGTGCTTAGGCGGTTACACAATTGTGTCATTTTTGTGACGAATTTATCATTTTTGCAAACCGCTTATTGTTATACTGACCGGTAGCGTTTTACTGCCGCAGTTTGCCTGCGGTATGCTACGGTTCGCTATATTACAGCGCATATGTCTAACTCGTACGGAGCCACCATGCAAAAACGTCGAAAAATTCCCAATCCACCCCATGACACGCCTGCCACGCGCAAGCTGCGCCTGCAGCAACGGCTTCAGGAACTGAGCGAAAAAGGCGAACAGGAACTGGCGGCTTTGATGCAATCGGTCGAAAAAGCGCGCTCTACACTTCGCTCCAACAAACCCTAGCCGCTTGGTTGGCTGTCAACCGCTACTCCTGATATAGTACTCGGCATGGACTATGACAACCGAGCACTGGAGCTACACAAACAATACAAGGGCAAGATCACCATCGCGCTGCGCGATTGCGAAGAGCTGGACCGCGACAAGTTAAGCGCCTATTATACACCGGGCGTGGCCGCGGTCAGCCGGGCGATTGCCGACGACCCAACCCAACTACCCGTATACACCTGGACGAACAATCTGGTAGCAGTGGTTTCCGACGGCTCAGCAGTGCTGGGCCTCGGCGACATTGGCCCCGAAGGTTCCATGCCAGTCATGGAGGGCAAGGCGCTGCTGTTCAAGCGCTTTGCCAACATTGACAGTGTGCCGATTGTGCTAAACGTGCACACCGCCGACGAGATCGTGGCGACCGTCAAAGCCATCGCTCCAAGCTTTGGTGGCATCAATCTGGAAGACATTGCCGCACCAAAATGTTTTGAGGTTGAGGAACGTCTGCAAGACCTAGGCATCCCCGTCATGCACGACGACCAGCACGGCACTGCCGTCGTTGTACTAGCTGGATTGATCAACGCGTGCAAAATTACGGGCCGCGAGCTAAGCGATGCCAAGATCGTCGTGGTTGGAGCCGGCGCCGCCGGAACGGCCATCATCAAACTGCTCCACGCCTATGCTAAGCCGCGCATGTTCGCGGTCGACAGCAAAGGCATTATCAGCACTAACCGCACCGACCTGAATGACGAGAAGCGCAAGCTGCTGGAATATACCAACCGTTCCGGCATCGACGGTTCGCTGGAAGACGTGCTGGCGGGGGCCGACATATTCATCGGCGTTTCCAAAGCCGGATTGCTGACCGCCGACATGGTCCGTTCGATGGATAAAGACCCGATCATCTTTGCCATGGCCAACCCCAAGCCAGAGATTATGCCCGACGAAGCCCGCGCCGCCGGCGCTGCCGTCGTCGCCACCGGCCGCAGCGACTTCCCCAACCAAGTCAACAACGCCATCGCCTTCCCGGGCATTTTCCGTGGCGCATTAGACAACCACGTCAGCCAGATCACGGAGCAACATAAGCTCGCCGCCGCCGAAATCATCGCCGGCCTGGTGGAATCACCGAACGCCGAGCAGATTATCCCGAGTGTGTTTGACGAGCGGTTAGTGCCGGCTATCGCGAACGTAGTCCGCTAGCAGCCGGACTATCCCTCGGCGATACGCAAGTTCAGCTCATCCAGCTGCGCAATCTCGACAGAGCTGGGTGCACCAGTCATCACATCCACCCCGGAGCCGTTTTTGGGGAAGGCCACTACTTCGCGCACGTTTTCTTCGCCTGCCAGCTCCATCAGGATGCGGTCCACGCCGTAAGCGCAGCCAGCGTGCGGTGGTGCACCGTACTTGAAGGCGCTGATCATCGCGGCAAAGCGACTGCCGACATATTGCTGGTCAAAGCCCAGGATGCCAAACACCTTGTACATGATTTCCGGGTTGTGGTTGC
>CAZRWV010000004.1:0-19297 GCA_964603965.1 uncultured Candidatus Saccharibacteria bacterium | reverse complement strand
CCCCATTAGGGCCAGAATTGCGACGTAGATCATCATGATATTGCTTCGGTTGTAGTACTACTTGTCCTCGATTGCCAGACGATCAATAAACGCCTCGATATCCTGCCGTGATCGCAGTACCACATAGGACGCAGCCGGGTTCACGGCCTTGACGCGTTTGGTGTTGGCGGTTAGTGAGCTGTGACGGAAGCTGATCTGGGCGAAATTTTTGATGGTGTTGATGAGTGTGGCCTGGCCGTGTGACGATTCTTTTCGTTGACGTTTGTCACGGTAGCGTACGAGCACGTTACGGCGCAATTCGGCTTTGGGTAGGTCGATGATCACGATGTGCGTGGCAGACTGCCACAGCCAATCCGGCATGCGTTTGCCGTGGTAGCCGTCGGCAATCCAATCGGTGCGGTCGCCGAGCAATTTGCGCAGAGCCGCCTGGTACGGACGAGTAAAAAGAAAGTTGGCAGGATGCCAGTCAAATAGGTCGTCTAGGTCAATTTTGGCGACGCCGGTTTGGGCGGCGAGCGCATCCGCAATGAATGTTTTACCCGATCCCGGATGACCGATGAGCAGAAGTTTCATCCGAGTATCTCAGACAAGTCCAATGCCGCCGCCGAATCTACGATGCGCCAGGCGCCGCTAAAATCGTGGTCTTTAGTGTGGTCATTAAAAATAACGATGCAGCGCATGCCGGCGCCGAGGGCCGAACGCATACCAACCTCGGAGTCCTCAATTACTAGGCAGTCAGCGGGGTTCACGCCCAGCTTCTTGGCGGTAACCTGGTACGGCTCGGGGTCGGGCTTGCGGTTCGTGTAGTCTTCTTTGCCGACTAGCACCTGGAAGAGGTCTCGGATGCCTAGTTTTTCTAAGAGTGGCACGGTGCTCTCGATTCTGGATGACGTGCAGAGTGCCACGGCGATGCCGTGGGCGTGAATATCGCGCAGCAGCTGAATGGTCTTTTCGAAAATGGGTGTCGATTCGAGCACTTCGAAGTAGTTGGATCGCTGCAACTCTCGGAACTTATCGTAGTCAACACCGTACTTGGCGATTAACGGCTTGGCATAGTCATCGGGATGCCGTCCCACGATGCTCCTCTTTTCCTCTTCGGTTAGTGTGATGCCCAACTCCTGGAACGCCAGTTCGCCGGCACGGATATTAGTATATTCGGAATCGAGCAGCACGCCGTCCCGGTCAAAAATTACAGCTTTGATCATTCGCTTATCATAGCAGACCTGAGGTGTTTATTTTTACAGCCGCGACGCGACAGTAATCCTACAATGCCAGAACACACATACACAAGGAGGCACTATGGCAAAAGCCAAGAAGAAAGCACAGGAAGACGACCAGACAGACCTGATCAAAAACACGGATGACAAACCGGTGGGGGAAGTGGAAGGCGTGGAGGAAATTCCGCCAGACACGCCAGACAACGGCTAGGTCTTACGGCCTGTAGCTTGGCACCATCGCCTCAGCGACCATGGTCATGTGGCTGTATGCCGTATTGCTTAGTGTGTAGGCGCTGGGGAAATCGTTGGCTACCAGCGCGTCAATGATCCCCAAAGTCTGACTGCTATGTGTTGTTAGCTGCTGAGACAGATTGCTCTTGTTGATGTGCGAGTTGGCCTTGGCAAGCAGGTTAGTAAGGTTGCTGACGAATAGATCCAGGTTCTGCTTGGCCTGCTGCTTGGCCGCTTGGTCGTTGTTCTTGGCGGCTGCCAGGTACTGTTTGTAGTCGTCGATGTGCGAACGCCACAGCTGCAGGAACTGGTCGTGCGTGCCCGGATGCAGCTGGTTGACGGAATTAGCAATCGCCTGGCTGTTGGTGTCCATGGCTGCGAGCGTGGCGGTTGCACTCGGCTCGTTCAGTAGCTGCGCTTGCAGGGTTGGGGTGGCCAAGGCGGCGTGCTGGTGCAGCTCGACGTCCAATGTGTAGGCTGTTGAGTTGGATTTGGATTGGGCGCTATTGGCAAGTACGACGCCCGTTTGGGTCAGGCTCGCTTGGCTAGCTAAGTGAGTGCCCACCGGACCAATGCTAATGAGTGGCAAAAGCAATGCTCCGGCGAGCAGCGTGGTGTGGCGAAGTTGTCTACGCATAATACATACCCCGTTTACTTGCTTACCACTGTAGGTCAAAAGGCCGGGGCTAGAAATGAGATATTTTACGCGGGTCTTTTACGGCTGCGATTAGATGACAGTCAAATCAGTGTGGGGCACAAACCTGGTCTCTATTTCCAGGGTACCGTCGGGTGCGACCCGCTGGACGTCTGCTCGTTCCAACGGCTTCGTGTTGGACCAGCAGGTTGCGCAGCCCAGACGTCTGGCGAACGTTTGTGACGGGCCGGGCCAGCCGATGTGCAGGGCGTTCTCGCTAACAATATCGCGGCTGCCAAACGGGAACTGTGCACACACAACTTCCAGATCTTTGAAGTCTTCGGGATCCGTTTCCTGGCCGGGTATGGCTCTAAGAGTCTTGTTTGGGCAATGATCGAACGCGTTTCTGGTCATGGTTTGCTAGTGCTGCGAAACCTGGAAGCAAGCCACGTCGTACTGCGATGGCGCGCCAGCCGCTTCGTATGCTTGGTTGCCCTTACCGCCGTTGACACTGTTTACGCCCGGCTCATTGAAGATCGATCCCGGCGAAGTGCTGGAGTGGCCGGGTGCCCGCCCTCCTGCTGCTTCAATCGCAACACAATCTTGGTTTGGCCGGCCCGTGCCGCTGGGGTTTGGTGCGGCCAGGGCTACACTGGCGGGAAAGAGTACGCTCACTGTGGTAACCGCTGCTGCTAGGATAACTCGCTTCATAAGTGCTCCTTTCTGTAACAAACACATTCTAGCGTTACGTAGTAGGGTCGCACTGTAAGAAAAGTTTCACACTGCCAACATCAGGCTTTGCGCTTGCGGTACGCGGCAACCAGCAGCGGCAGGGCGAACAGCGCCATCACGATGTTGGCAAAGGGCCACAAGATGTTGCCGGGCGTAAAACTGTCGTGCTGCACCATGGTGAGCAGGCTTTGTTTGTGCGTAAACACGATGCAGAAGGCTACAAACACCAACGCCGTGCCCAGTTTGTAGCTGGTTTCGAACACTTGCTGCCGTTCCTGGATTTGTCTTTCATCAAGCTTGACGGTGCGGCCGCGGTTCAGCCAGTAGACGTCGCGCTGCAGATAGCTGAGGGCTACGATCAGAGCAAGTGCGGCGCAGCCGAAGCCGTTCGCTGTGTTGTTGTAGACGAACTTGCCGTCTTCTACGGATGTCCAGCCGGTGCGGATGGCGGCGTACGTGCCGATTGCTAATGCCAGTACTATGAGCGCGGCGAGTACGCGCAGTGCCGTGGAGTTGGCGGCTCTTTGCGCTTCTTGCTCGCGGGTCTGTTTGCCCAGACCCAAGAAGGCGACGACGATAGCGGGCAGGGTAGTCAGGCCGGCGACAAAGAATGTGGTGCTGGCTATGTTCATGAACGACCCTGCGAGAAGCATGGGTACGAACCGGCCAACGGCGCCGATCAGCAGCAGGTAGGCTGCCCAGGCGGCCACGCAGATGTAGATTAGCCAGCGCGGGTTGAACTTGGAATCAGTACCTTTGCCACGGTAATACAGCGCCAGTACAATCAACGTCAACAGGCTACCGGCCCAGAATACTGTTTGCGATACGGCGCCGATCAGCATGGCAGTAGAGCCGGTGTGGTACGAGTCAAACCAGGGGATGATGTACAGTAACGCGTACAGTCCCCAGGTGCCCAGCCACAAGCGGATGATGTTCCGGGCGGTTAGCGTTGGTAAGCTTTTGCTGTGAGTTTTCATTTGTTTTCCCCCTTGTCTTCCGCGCCGAAGAGCGGTTTAAATGGTTTATCCGAAAATACAACCGGTAAGCCCACGCCGAACGCCTCGGCAATTTTGAACGCCAGCTCCAAGCTGGGGAAATAATCCCCGCGCTCAATAAAGCCGATCGTCTGGTAGTTCACATCTACCGTATCGGCCAGCTCTTGGCGTGACATGCCGCGCTCCGTGCGCAGTAAGGCTATGCGGTTATATATCATAACGCAACCAATTATTGCGTTAACGCAATATATTTGTCAAGCGCAACCTACAATTCGGCTTGCTGCGCAGCTAGGCAGTGCGTGCTAGTACCTCGGCCACGAGCCGCAGATCGGCATCGCAGGGCGAGATATACACAGTAAAGCTGTCATCCAAGCCGCGCAGGAATTCAACGTAATCTTCGTAGCTGTCGGATAGATTGAAAGCTTTGAAGTTGGCGTGCAGAATTTTGCGTTCGGTTGGTCTGACCTGTTGCATTGCATCAGCAATCTCTTTGGTCTTTTGGACTGTATTGCACGCGGCACCCAGGATTAGTCCGCTGATCCCGTCGTTGGCCAGGAGTTCTAACGTACGTTCCGGCGTTGATTTTCCACCGTAAATGAACGGCATGTCCGTGCCAAGCGCTGCGCGGACTCGCTCAGCGACCACAAAGATAAAGGCGGGATCGGCTGCGGGGACGTCATCGTGACCAGAACCGCGAGAGCTCCACTTTGGGTCGTAACCAACCACGTAATTCGTGAGCAGCTGGGCCGATACACCAGCAAGTATGTCTACGATCTGCTTGGCGGTGATGTCCGCGATCTCTTCCGCAGTGTGATTTTGGTAATTTTCCCACGATTCACCAACCATAACGGTCATTTTGTGTACAAAGGTGGGCGGCAAGTTGGCGGACCTGTCGATGACAGTTCGCAGTTTTTGCTTTACAACGTCAGGCGAATCGCCGGCCTCTGGATGGCCGAGTATCACGCCCTGCGCGCCGGCTCGCGCCACCTGCTCGATGCTTGTAGAGCCGGTCCGCGAGAATAGATCCCGGCCGTCGCCGGCGTAAATGTCGATGTTTTGCGCAGTTAGGAATATGTTTGCCATGACTTTACTCTAACTCGCGGCAAGCAATAAATAAATCCCACGCTAGTCTTTTGTGAGCGCGGTGCCTCCTGTAGGTGCTAGCCATCTCATCTGCCGAAGCTGGGCGGAACTTCAGTCTATGATGCCAGCACTCCTGCAAAAATCTGCCAAGCGAGCAGAGATTTAGCAGTAAAGCTGAGGACTATATACGCTTTCTCGCCTCTTAGGTAGTTGGACCAATTGCCCTTTGCTCGATACTGCTTGAATTGCACTACTGCGAAGCAGTTGAAAAGAACAAATAAAGAAATAACAATGCCGTACACGAAACCCGGTGCCGACGTTTGTGCGCCTCCTTTGGGCGACAGTAACTGCACCAAGATAATAAGCCAGGGCACTATGCCTGCGATGCAACCGAAAATAAACGGCAGCCATTCGCCCGTACCGGGCTCAACGAATTTCTCCTGCAGCCAGCCGAATAATATCATGGACGCGTTCGTGCCGACGATAGCCAGCAGGGCGGCATAGTCGTTGATGCCGCACAGCTGAGCAATGACATAAATCATCAGCGAGGAGCTAAATGAATATTCTATCCACCGGAATATATCCTTATGGCGCTGAAGCCCCCTAATATACTTAGCGAAATAGAATCTAGAGGACACCAGGAAATGGAAGAGGGCTGACAATGCGAAGAACGCTGCGATGATGTAGCTAACATTGCTGCGGAATAATGTTACTGGCGCTGTGTACGTTGTACCGGGCGGCCCTGACATATACGTAGCTGTTACCGGCAGGGAAAAATTGTTGGCAAGAACCAAGATTGCTAGTAGCGAAGCCAGATGGAATATGCCGGCAGAGATATTCCATTTCCTAAGGCTTGAGGCTTGCTGGCGACCTATACTGGGCATATGCAAAGCATAGCGGTGAACTTTTATTAAAACGGTGATGTTGTTCACATAGCTAATGTCGCGGCCCGAATCCACAAGCTGAATTGCGCGTGTTGGCAAAGATTGGAGGGCGATCGTGTACGCTATCCCAACCGAACTAATGACCGCTCATTAGTCGATAGAGCCTATCCTTTATGTCGCCAGTTGATGGGCTTATGTATAAATTCTGCAATTCTAGTTCACTAAACCAACCATGTTGTTTAACGTGCATCGTAGGTTTTATTTTGTCCCTCTGTACTTTTACTTTGACGAAGAGATTAGCTTTTGGAATATGTGCCACTACTGCACCAACATTACCAAACACAATATCTTGGTCGAACTGTGCATCTTCAGACCCAATGCCGAGTTCTTCGTGGAGTTCTCGTTCAAGAGCGCTCAGAATGTCTTCTCCGTAATCTATGCCCCCACCAGGTAAACTCCACCACTCGTCATCCTGTTCTTTTATGAGTAGTATCTTATGGTCTTGGATAATAATTGCTTTGATGGAGAGCCTGTAAAGACAAGCGCTAATCTCTGACAAACGTGGGTCTATCTGCATAACTCAATCATAACAAACACAAAACTCCTCTGTATAGAGGAGTTTAAAGATATGCGGGATTGGAGGGCCGCCGTGCACGCTATCGCAACTGAGATTAAAAATGATGTTAGTCTAGCTATTGCTAACATTTGACTTTAACCAAGTTTGCAACGACTCAATATCAGGGAAGATTTCATCAAAGATGCAGTAAAGCACTTCGGTTTTCTCTGGCTCGCCAATCGCATAACATTTTTTACCCATACCGTACGCTGTGCCAGCCTCAATATGCCCTGCAATACCAGCGGGCAGTACAAGCAGAAGGTTTTCAGCTTCGCTCACGGCCGCAATGTCCAGCGCAAAAGTTTTGCGTATAAAGGGATCGTCCTGCGACAGCTCTTCAGTTTGCTTTATGAGGGTGTCAGCGTCGTCATCCACTGTGGACTCGACGGCCTCACCCTGATATTCATTTTCGATAAAGCAGTAGGCAGTCTTGCCACTAGCTCGTACTGCATCTAGTACGGGTTTGATATTGTCTATGTTCCGCCAACGGCCAGCTATAAAGAAATCATATTTTGCCATGCGAGTATCATAGCAAACAAAAAGCCTCGCAATTCGCGAAGCTTTTATTGTGTCTATGCTCGGAGGGCCATCGTGCACGCTATCGCAACTGTAATTCAAGAATTATGCGCAGATAGAAACTCGTCGATAGTTAAAATCCCGCTTTTAGCAACGGCATCGTACACGTCAACAGACCAGAACTGTTTCCCGTAAAGCCCGCGGAAGATTAACTGGTATTTTATTTGCAGTATGGCGTCTTTTTGAGACTCATCAAGTTTGCTTAATAAGTCGGCGTAGGGGTCGCTATCTGCGGAAGCCCACTCTTTTTTCATGACCCAACAATCTATTCCCCATCGCTCGTCTTCAAATGGGATTTCTAGGCCAAGCCAATAACCTTTCGGGTGGCCAGTTCGGAGAGAGACATAGTCGACGTTATTCGCAGTTGATACTTTGCGAACGAAAGGATTATTTACAAATTCGGCCACCATGTTTGCGAAGTCTTTTGTCGTTACGTTATCGTTTATAAGTCCTAAGTCAAGGTCAGGATAGACCATGAGCCCATAGGCGTAGCTCCCGCTAATTGGCTCAAGTTCGCCATATTTACTTAATATCTTGAATAACCCTGTCTGCTTCAGTAGTTTATCTGCTTGGTTATGGAGGCGCAGCTGCCCAGTGTTGAGCTGTTCGGCGCTTGGCAAAGGGTCAACAAGTTTGGGGAGTGACATCATGGCTGTAGTCTACCAACAAAAAACTCCTCGTAACAGAGGAGTTTGGAATACTGAAATTGGAGGGCCAGGAGGGACTTGAACCCTCGACATTCTGCTTAAGAGGCAGACGCTCTAACCAGCTGAGCTACTGGCCCGTCGATTGGTGCGGAACCTTACGGCTTGCAACGGGACAATTTTAGCAAAATACCTCTGTTTTTGCAAGTGCTTATGTGTTCGCAGTTGCGGTGCTCCGGCCAGAGATAGCGTAACTGCTTGTATTAACTCGTTGGGTTGTATAGTATGAGAATTAAGCAATAATAAAAGGAAATATATGAAACAACGTGGTGTTATGACTGTCATACTGCTGAGTATCGTCACTCTGGGTATTTACGACCTGTTCTGGCTGTACAAAGTCAAAAAAGAGCTGAATGCTAAAACAAACGTGCACACGCCAACGCTTTGGCTGCTGTTCGCACCGGCGCTGGTGATGGTCTTGGGCATAATCATTGGGATGGTTATGGTGGTCGCCAACTCAACTCCGACTGATGCGTATGCCACTAGCAGTACGCCTAGCATTGCCGCTAACGTCATTATACTGGTATCGTACACGTTCGGGTTCCTGGTTGTAGTGCCTGTTACGTTCTACTGGTTCTTTAAGTTTTCGAAGGCCGTCAGCCAATACACCAACGGTGGTGTTAGCACCGCTGTGACATTCATGCTGCTGTACTTGCTGCGGTTTATCGGTATGGCCGTGATCCAGGACCACTTCAACGACATGCTAGCCGCCGGTACAACGCCGGGTGCAGGTGCTGCGGCGCCGGCTCCAATGCCTATGTCCATGCCAAGCACTAGTGACGCACCGTCTCAGCCGGCCGACATGGCTGCTGCGCCGTCCGAGTCTTCTCAGTCGGCATCAACGTCTTCGGACCAACCCCAGGACCCCTCGCAACCCACGCCGCCAGCCGGCACCCCTATGGCATAATTGCCCACCTCTGGTACACTAGGGGTAATGAAATCCTTAAACGGTAGTGAATTAGCCGGCTTCATCAAGGAACGGCAAGCGCACGAAGTGCGCAATCTGCGCCAGGCGTACGGTGTTAAACCGCGCCTGGCGATTGTCGTAACGGTGGAGCATCCGGCCATCGCCGTCTATGTGCGCATTAAGCAGCGCTACGGCGACGACATCCTGGTGGACACCGATGTGCACCGCGTGGCGCAGGACGACGTGCCGGCGCTATTGGAACGCCTGAATGCCGACCGGAGCGTGCACGGCATCATCGTGCAGCTGCCACTGGAAGATCCGTCTGGGACGGATGCGATCGTTGACCTGGTGGCGCCCGCCAAAGACGTCGATGCGCTGGGCAAGAACGCCACGCTCGATCCGGCTACGCCGCTGGCGATACTGTGGCTGCTGGCCGGCTACAATGTGGAGTTGCGCGGCAAAAAGATCGTGCTGGTGGGCCGCGGCAAACTGGTAGGTGCGCCGCTGGAGCGGATACTGCGCGCTTCCGGCCACGACGTGGAAGTGGTGGACCGCCGAACACCCGACGTGCGGGCCGTGGCGTCGGCCGCTGATATCATTATTACAGCCACCGGTCAGCCTGGGTTGATAACTTCTGACATGATCAAAGAAGGTGCAGTAGTAGTGGACGCCGGCGTGGCCGGCGAGCAGGGCAAAACCGTCGGCGACTTGGCCGACGACGTTTACGAACGCGACGACCTAACGCTAACGCCGCGCAAAGGCGGTGTGGGCCCGCTGACTATCTGCGCGCTGTTTGATAACGTTATCCGCGCAGCGCGGGCTACTGCCGACACACACTAAGCTTGTAGCGCTTGGACGGCCGCTTGAAACTGGTCGCCCTTTTCTTCGAAATCTTTCCAGAGGATATAGCTAGGCGCGGCCGTGCTCAGAAGCACGACTGAATTCTCGGGAGCGTGTTCTGCGGCATATCGTACGGCGTCGGTCATCGATTCGGTTTCGAAAATCTGCGGGTGGTAATCGGCTGGCATGGCGGCCTTCATCTTGGCAACGGTTTCGGGGAACATTACCAGATGGGGGATATGGTAGTTGGCGATGGTATGCATTACCTGGGTAAAATCGTAACCCCGGTCTTTGCCGCCCAAAAGCAAGCAGCCAACCGGCCCGACGGTCTGCGTAACGGCCGCCAAGCTGGCCGTGGTTGATTCCGGTGTCATGCCGATGGCGTCGTCGACGTACGTTCGGCCGTTTTTGGTAGCAACTTTTTGCATGCGGTGCTTGAGTGGTTCGAAGGCGCGCACGGCTTCCATGGTAACCGCGTCGTCGATGCCGAACTGGCGCGCGACTTCGCGGGCCACTAACACGTTTAGGCCGTTGTGTGCACCGAATAACTTCGCTTGGCCTAGATCTACTGTCTCGCTTGGGTCGATGGCAATCGTTTTGCAGGCGGCAGCATCGGCCCATTCGTTTAGGGCTGCAAAATCGGGGTTGTAAATGAATACATCGTCAGGCCCCATGTAGCGCATAATGTTGCGCTTGGCTTCCCAGTACGTTTCGAGCGAGCCGTGCCAATCGGTATGGTCGTTATACAAGTTAATGCAGGCGGCGATATGCGGGCTGATGGTGAGGTCGCTCAGCTGATAGCTGGACAGCTCCAGTACAAAGATGCTGTCAACTGCGGCTTCGGCCAGGGCGGGCAGTGGTGACAAGCCAATGTTGCCGGCCAACACCGCGCGCTTGCCGCCGTGTTGCAGGATGGCGGCCGTCAATGCTGTGGTGGTACTTTTGCCTTTGGTGCCGGTGATGCCTACGGTGGTTATGTGGTTGTCTTTGGCCAGGTGGAAAAACAGCTGCAGGGCAGTGGTGTACGGCACGGGCATTTCGGCGCCGGGAATGCCCTCGTTTTTTATAAAGACCGTGGCTGCAGGGTCGTAGTCGAGCAAGAAATCGAGCGGTTTATCGCCCTCGCGTTTATCAACTCCCGTAAAACTTCTGAGCCTGACGTGCTGTTCCAAAAATGGCTGAATACCAGCCGCGGCGCGGCCTTTGCCCACGCCCACAAACACTACGTCCTTGCTATCGAATTCGCTTAGATCAAATGTCATGCCAATCGCTCCTGCAGATACGTTTGGATGCGTTCGCGCAGTTCTGCTGGCAGAGCTTCGTCGGGCTGTAATCGTAGCAGATTCGCCAGTTGTTGCTGCCAGTCGTCCTCGCGCACAATGCCGCGCTCGACGGCCAGTTGCATCAGGCGGGTGTCGGCGTAACGGCCGGCCCGAGCTAGTAAATTAATGGATAGAGTTAACTCATCCGGCGTGCCGACGCAGTCGAGTGGCGGTTCGCCCTCGGCGCCAGTCATTTCCAGGAATAGCGTTTCCAGCGACGGCTCGTTCAAAAACTCGATGCCGAAAATCCGTTTCACCTCGCCATCACTCAGCCAGGGGGCCAACAGCACGTAACTGCTTAGGGACTTGGGGCTTTCCAGTCCCCATCGTCCTGATGGACGTTTGGACGGGTCGATGCGGAACACAAAGTTGTCGCTGGTAAAAACCTCGAAGTACTGTGCGTAGTTCGCAAAGACCTTGGCTACACCGACCGAACTCAGCTGACGGACAGCACTGAAATAGGTGACGCCGGATGCGACTGAGCGTTGCAGAAATTGTTGGATCTGCTGCTCGGCTCCGAAAGATTTACTCCACTGGTGGTTCACTGCCTTGTCGTGCCAGGTGACGCGCGGAATGCTGGCGCTGGCTTCGTTGGCAACTACCACGTATCGTTCGCCCCGTGCGATCGCCAGAGCTGTACCAACCAGCGCAAAGACGAGGGAAATCGGGATGTGACCCTTGTATGCACTGGGCTGTTCTTGCAGCTCCAGCACCTGCTTATCGATTGTACGTTCAACGGCCAGCAGGTCGATGCTCATGGCCTTGGCCACGGCTTGTGTTTGGCCCAGCTGCTCGCCAGTTGCCATCACGAAGCCGGTTAGGGGGACGTCCAGTGCTTTCAGTAGCTCGCCGGCTACGACTGAGTCTTTGCCGCCGCCGATGCCGAGCAATGCACCCGTGCTCGCGCCATCAGTCGATGTGCCTTCGAATCGTTGCCCGTCCTGCGGTCCAAATGCCGCTAATCGCTCCGCTGGCAGTTGGTTGACGTACAAAAACTCGCCCAGGCCGCCGTGCCAAACCGCGTTCCAAAAGGCCGCCTCATCCGCGTCCATGGCATATGGGTGCGTGATGGTGGGTGCCAAAAAAGTCTTGTAGTAACTCACGCCCAGTGCCAGATGTAGCGCCCGTAAGGCCCGTAGCTGCTCGGGTGTGTCGAGCAGCGGCAGCGGAAACGTAAGTTTTTCGGTCAGTCGGCGTTGCTGTCCGTCATGCGTTACCACATACTCAAAATAAGCCGTCCGGCGATCGTCGCTCAGACGGAATAGGTGATAAACGAATGCTTCTTGCGCCATGGACTACGCGGCAGCCAGCTCGGCCTTAACCATCTCGGCAACCTGGCGCGGCGTCATCTCGGCCTTGACGATAAAGCGGCGGACACCCAGCTTTTTCAGCTCTTTGGGTGCTTCTTGCTCGCCCACGTTGGTCAGGATGATCACCTTGGTATCTTTGCCCCAGTTGGTATCGCGCATCTTGGCCAGCATTTCGTCGCCATTCATCTCGGGCATCATCAGGTCCAGCAGGATAATGTCGGGCCGCATGCTTTCTGCCAGCTCCAGGCCCAGCTTGCCGTTGGCAGCAGTTTCAACTTCGTATCCTTCCGCCTCAAACTTGATGCGGTACATCTGGCTAATCGCCAGGTCGTCCTCGATAATTGCGATCTTTGTCATAATTCCATCATACGAGGCTCGTATGGCAAACACAAATTTGGGCTTAGCGGATGTGCAAAACTTCCCGCACGACTTGCGTCACTTCAGACGGGGTGTAATGCGCCTTTACGATATAGCGATCCACTCGCAAAAAGCGCAGCATCGACGGCGCTTCGTCTCGGCTGATGTTGGTCATAACCACCACGCGCATGTTGGCGCCCCAGTGTTGCTCGCGCAGATTCGCCAGCATTTCATCGCCATTCATCTCGGGCATCAGCAAGTCGAGCAGAATTAGATCGGGTTGGAATGACTCTAGCAGCGCCAGTCCCTCCACCCCATTGCGTGCTGTCTGCACGCTAAAACCGCTCAACGACAATTTGGTCTCGTACAAACTCCTCAGAGAGGGCTCGTCTTCGATAACCGCTATCTTGTATAAGGTGTGATTAATATCACTAGACACTATATTGCATACTATCACACAATCTGCTAAAATTCCAATTGGAATCGTACTTTAGAAGACTAAACGCGTGGCACATCGACAACGATGGGCCGCGCGTTTTTGTTTACCTTATTGACGAATAACGCATCCCACATTATTGACAATCTAGGTACAATATGCTATCATTCCTGAGGAAGGTAAGTATTTCAGAATGCAGACTCACATCGCAACTAGTACTAACGCAACCACATCTAATGTCCTAAGTGACGCTTTGCTTGATGTCGGTGTTAATGACCTGTCGAAGCACTGTCTCGCAACGGTTGTCGTTGCCGACCCATCTGTACTCATGGAATCTGATAAGTTTTTAAAGGCTCTGAGGGAGATACTTGATAAAGAGCAGGTGCAATGCCTTGGTCAGGTTAAACACGACTTCTATAATAAGAGTTTTACGGCTGTTGTTGCACTTGCAGAGTCGCACATATCGGTGCATACTTGGCCGGAGCGTTCTGCCGTGCAGTTGGATGTATTTTTGTGTAATTACATCCATAATAATCGTGAGAAATCAGAGAGAATCTTTAATGCCATAGTGCAGTACTTTGGCCCTATAGAGGTTGATTCAACTTTTGTTGATCGTCTGTAGTTATGCGGATTTGCCATGTCGGATCATGTAGAGCAATCAGTAGAAGTTGGTGGTTTTCGTGGTGTGTATCGCGCGGTTCGCGAGGAGTATGGCGATGCTCGTCCTGCGGACGTGGCGGTACTCGGGGCGACTCTTGCTGGAGTTGGCGCTGAGTGGGGCACAGGTAATGAAGCGCTGCTGGGCGTAGTTGGCGGCCATGTACACGAAGCCACTAATGATCCTCTGGTAACGAGCGCCGTGACAGGAGGTGTGTCTTTTGTTGAGCAGCTTACCCTTGGTGCTATGATGGCGGCTACCATAGATAGGTTTCCACACGTGGTTAGTTCGCTTCGCAATCTAACAGCGAACGCTCGCGAGCATGCCAAGACCGCAGACAACGGTTTCTCAAAGGTCGGCAGGTTCATAGACGCTTTCGTGCTAGGCGCCGCCGTAGACGTGGTGATAGCAAATACCCAACGGGCCCAAACTCGAGCCGAGAATAATCGACGGGTTCTGGCGAGTGCGGCAATGGTGGGCACAAGCGTTGCTGCAATCGGAGGGGGCGCGTCGGCTGCGCTTAAGGTGGGTGCAGAGCATGGTTTTGAGACACAAGCTCATGTAGCCGTGAATGTGATTTCGAGCCCATGGACGTATGCAGGCCTCTTCGGGGCGAAGTTCGCGTACAATAGGATTAGGAAGTGGCATGCAAGACGAACCCAAAATCAAGACAATGAAGGTGAGGTAATTTCAGCAATGGAGACGCCATCCAACATCGATTCTACTGAGCGGCGGGTTTCGGACTTTGCGACGTACAGGGAGCTGTGCGACCGTGAAAGTGGCCTGACAAAGGTGGGCCTGACCATACCTGAGCTCTACGAGGCAACGCTGGCAAGCGGCTCGGTTGAATTTGGGATTGTTGGGGGACAGGCGGTACCAGTAGTGGCTTTTGTCGACCCGTTTCATATCCCTGAGCCAGGCGAGGTCCAAGAGGCCACCGCGGACAGGAACGCTCTGGTACCAGTCGCATATATCCCTGCAGAGCTGCGTCACAATCTCGTAACGACCCGTCAATTCTTACTTGATTCGTCGAGTGTCCAGCAAATCCTTGAACCTGCCGAGGGTGCAAAGCTGCATCTAAGAGACGTGCCCGGATTCTTGATCGGTAAGGTCGAGGGTGAATTGGTGCATGGTCATGGTGAGCCGCAATTCACTGTGCTCACCAGGTACGATGTGAGTGATTGCGATCGCTTTCGCGATAACGCCCCCACGGACATGATTACGCGTGAGGGTCACACAATTACTACTGACAAGGCGAGGATTCTTGAGCATTTGCCGGAGTTAGTTAAAATGCAGGAAGATATCTTCAAACGGCAGGCGGCTCGCATTGGCTATTATGACGGCATGGTTGGTGACATCATCGAGCGGTTCTTGAGTGACGATGCCTTTATTGGTGCGGCCGCTTTTGACAAGGAAACTGGCAAACCCTTTATGTTCGCGCTCTTTGGCTTGGGGATTGATAGCCTAAGCCAGGTCCCGTGGCTTAATAAAGATTTGGCCATAGCATTGATGCAGGACGGCGGTTCAGGCGAAAACCCAACGCTTGCGCTGCCCATTATCATCACAGCTAAATTTAATGGTATGGGCGTCTTTGCCGAGACGGTGTCGCAAGCAATGCACGAAATACTGTATCGGACCAAGGAAGATAAGGTGCTCCACGCTCTGTACAACGCGAATTTACAATCGGTTTTGTACACGCCAAGAATCATCCACGCCGAGGCGACCCGAAATGGGGCTCGTCCTCTCGATAGTCTCATCGAAGTCTCCGCAACTACAAAGCTTCCTTAGCCCGGTCTGCAGCCTTTGAATACATGACCCCTGCGCAGCATCTAAGGCGGCGTGGTACTATAGAAACATGATTCAGCTAATGCTTTTGGGTGCTGCAGTATTTAGCACTCTCTTGGCGGCTATCGTACTCGCGAATAATCATACTCGGGCGATCAGCAGAGTGTACGTTGGGCTGTCCCTTCTGGCCGCGATATGGTTATCGGTCAATGCGCTGGTTCTAAATGGGCCCCTTACACCCACTTCGCATAGCGTTTTTCTGTTTGTTGGGCGGCTTATCACACCATCCGCTGTTATTCTGTCGTTTCTGATGATGCTGTTTATTATAATGTTCGCCAATGGATCTACTGTTCGCGGCCGCAAGTTTGTCTACGCGGCATTGCCGGGCATCCCAATAGTAGCTCTCTCGTTTACCAGGCTTAACGTCTATCTTGGCAACGATGGTTCTCTCCAGCTGGGCAACCTTAGTATTCCTTTTGTGGCTGTGGTGTTTTTGTATCTGGGGACAGCGCTCTATTATCTTTTCTTCAGATTTAAGTCGAGACGTGATGAGGTGTACGCAACACAGGTGAGGTATTTGAGAAATGCCTTCCTTGTCTCAATTATCCCCGCAGTTTCCTTCGGTGCGGTATTCCCGTTATTTACAACTAGCCAGATTAGTAACCTTGGCCCAATATTCTCGACGATCTTCCTCTTATTTGCCGCGTGGTTGATAATACGTCACAAACTTTTTGATGTTAAACCTATCGTTGCAAAAGTAATCGCCTATGGTTTGTTACTAGCGACGACCGTAAGCTTCTTCAGCTTTTTTGCAATTTTCGTTACACGCCATACGCTAAATATTACGAACGAGTTTGTGGCCCAAGAAGTCGTGCCATTTGGCCTTGCTATGTTAATTGCCCTAGTCCTAAAGCCAACCAAGCAGTTTTTTGACAGGTTTACGAACAGACTATTTTATCAGGATGCTTACGACCCGCAAACCTTCCTCGACGACTTAAACAAGGCAATGGTGTCCAGTATAGAAATTGAACGGCTGCTGGGCAGTGTTTTGCAAGTGATAGAGACCCACATAAAGGCCAGCTACGCAGCCTTTGTTATTCATAAGACAGCTCAGTCGAGCAGGCATCTTATACAGACGACCACGGGTCTGGTTGATTGGCAGATGGCTGAAGAGGTCGGAGATTCGGTCACCAAGGTTCGCGGGAGAGTTGTTTTTGTAGATGACCTAGTAGATACAGAGAGCCACTTCACTGCCTATAAAGTGTCCGTTGCCAAGCATCTGAGTGTAGTTGCAAAATTGAGTGCCACCCCTGGCGGTGACGGCCGTAGCGTTGGGCTGCTTCTACTTGGCGACAAGAAAAGTGGGAGCCCTTATAATGGGCAAGATAGGAAAGTACTCGAGATTATCGTAAGCGAGCTCGTTATTGCAATCCAAAATTCGTTGCGATTCGAGGAGATCGAGAATTTCAACCGAACTCTACAAGATAAGATAGAAAAGGCGACGCGGCAATTACGTCACACTAATGAGCGCTTGCGCATACTCGATCACACCAAAGACGACTTCATCTCCATGGCCAGCCACCAGCTGCGTACGCCGCTGACGAGCATCAAGGGCTATCTGAGCATGGTGCTGGAGGGCGATGCCGGCAAGCTCAACAACAACCAGTACAAGCTGCTGGAGCAGTCATTCTTTAGCGCGCAGCGCATGGTGTATTTGATTGGTGACCTGCTGAACCTGTCGCGCCTGAGCACGGGCAAGTTTGTGATTGAGGCCAAGCCGCTGGATCTGAGCAATGTGGTGCAGGCCGAGATCGACCAGCTGCGCGAGACGGCCAAGGCACGCGAAGTGACGCTGATTTACGATAAGCCAGCCGCGCTGCCGATGATGATGCTGGACGAAACCAAGATCCACCAGGTGGTGATGAACCTGGTCGACAACGCTATATATTACACGCCGGCTGGTGGCTCGGTGACGGTGGATCTGCACGAAACGCCCACGGCGATAGAGTGCCTGATCAAAGACACGGGCATTGGTGTGCCAAAGGCGGTGCAGCATCGGCTGTTCACCAAGTTTTACCGCGCGCAGAACGCCCAGCGCGCCCGCCCGGACGGTACCGGTCTGGGGCTGTTTATGGTGCGCAAGACCATCGCGGCGCACGGCGGTTCGATTATCTTCCAAAGCCAAGAGGGCACGGGGAGCACGTTCGGCTTCCGGTTTAGCAAGGCTGCGCATCTGGCGTCGGCCGCACAGCCTCACGGTGCGCCCGCCACTCCGGTTGCTGTCAAAGCCGCTGCCGGTGCCACTGCTCTGACGCACTAGGCCTGTTTGTCTAGCGTATGGTTCAATAGTCTTGACATTTATCAGATCTATGCTACCATTAGCGACATAGTAAATGATAAATGACAGGAGTCGAGTAACCATGTCAGAACGAAAGTTGGGTCCGATCCGCCCGCTTAGGACCACTGTAGCTGTAGTTGCCGCGTCGGCAACGGCGGCGGCGTGCGGAATCGTGCCAAACGCAGAACCGAACGTTAAGCTTGGGGTTTGTGAAGAGAACGTTGTCGTAGCAAGCAACTATCAGTTTTATGATAACGAAGCTGTTATTGCCGCTCCTATAGTCGACTCCCGAGGCGCGGAGGTGGCTACGCAGCGTAGTGAGAGCGGCCAGCTCCAGCGTTGGCTTTCTGTTGACGACGATAAGAATGTGCAATGGTATGACCTGGACGGCAAACCCGTCCCCCCTCCTACAGATTGTACGCCCGTGACTGGAGGTGAGATTGAGTTTGGTAAGAATGCGGGCTTTGGGATGGAGGAATCTTTCCACGGTCCGGACGAGGTGCCCGACCTCGTCAAAAAGCTTGGCGCCCAGGCTGCGGCAGCACCGGATATCCGCAGCTAGGCCGGCCGGGTACGGAGGCAGCGCTTCTGTAATCGCTTAGCATATCACGTAAAGAACTCAAGACCTTAGCAACATAGCCATAGGCGTCAGCATCTGTATGCCTAAGTGTACTCGCTCCGTGTTGTAATACTCAAGATATGCGGTGAGCATAGCTTGCTGGTGCTGGAGCGGAACGCTCCTGCGCCAGTAGTGTCCAATGCATTCCTCCTGGATGGTGCGGTTAAGGCGCTCAATGTGGGCATTGTCATTGGGACGGTGCAGCCGACTGTGCCTGGTCTGTATGCCGTTCCGCTGCATGACCTGCTCAAAGTAGTGACTGTACTCTGGTCCATTGTCTGCTTGCACCATGGAGATAGTGAAGCCCCATGCGGCCTGTGCTTCCAATACAGCTCGGGCGGCCAGTCCAGCACTGAGCTTCGGTGCCAGGATGACATGGGTCATTCTGGTGAAGAGGTCAATGACGGTGTAGTAGTACAGCCGTCTACCACTTTTCGGGTCGACATGGTGAATGGTATCTGTCTGCACCAGTTCACCGGGCTTGGATACAACTGGACGCCGGGGGTCATCTCGTCGTACGCGGTTCTTCCTGCCCCGGGCAACACTAGACCGCCACAGAATACGTCGAACGCTACTCAGAGACACCGACACACCCAGTACCACCGTAAGGTGGTGCCACACCACCTCAGCGCACCGTTTGAGACGAGCCCGCACGGTGAGCACGAGAGCGACGAGCTCTTGGCTCACTGCCGTAGGGCTGGTGTGTGGACGCGAGGCGTCTGTTGGTATGCGCCAGGTACAGGCTGTGAGCCGAAAAGCAGCGCCAACCGGTCTGCCTGGCCGGTTGTCGTTGGTGAGCTGGACGTGCTCATTGAGCTTGTCCCATTTCCGCTTCCAGCGCCAGATAGTACTGCGGTGCACACCGCAGCGATTAGCGACAACTACCACTGGCAATTGCTCACGAATGAGCAATTGCATAGCGAAAGCTCTCGCTTTCGGTAAGTTAGGGTTGGTAGAATAGGCCATAGCAGGCCTCCTCTCTGTATTTATTTAGTCGTAAACACAGTATACGGAGTGCCTGCTTTTATGTTGCAGAGGTGGTGGATGAGTACG
>CAZRWV010000003.1:0-19603 GCA_964603965.1 uncultured Candidatus Saccharibacteria bacterium | reverse complement strand
TTGGAGCGTAGCGGTCGCGGTGTTACCTTTATCTGTCGATAGGGCCCAGATGGTGCCGGCAGCTGCCAAGCCGACCAGCACACACAGGGCGGCACCTATCCACAGACGCTTTATAATGGGTTGGTTCATGGTGTCCTCCTTTGGTTATCTATCCGTATGTTCCAGTGCTTGGTACGCGGCACCAATCGGCAGCACTGGTAGGCCGCTGGCTTTGATCTGGGCAATAGTCTGCGCGAACTGCGCGGGGGTAATAACGCTCTGCTCTACGGGCAGTGCGTGGTCGGTCTGCAGGGTATCGTTTATCTGGTGATATGACAGGATCAGCCAACCATGGCTAGCTTTGGTTTGTTGAAGTGCAGTGGCGATGGCTTGGGCGGTGGTGTGTGTGGTAACGGTCAATACCCGGAGGTCGTAGGGGTCAAAGCCCTGGCGCGTGTTGATGCCCTGAACGCTGCCGCGCATGGTGTCAAAGTAGCGTTCGGCGTACCAGCGGACTTCCGGGTCGCTGCGATCAAAGGGCGGGGCAAAGTTGCGGACGGTAAAGCCGGCGCTGCGCAGGTAGTCGCGGCCTTGGCCCAGCTGGTAGTCCAGCTGGTCGCTGCTGATGGCGGTCAGGTCGCGGTGGTCGTAGCCGTGGGCGGCGATCTCGTTGCCGCCCTGCGCAGCGGCATGCAGCTGCGCGGCGGTCATAAAGCCGGAGGTTTCGATGCTGGCGGGATTGACGTAATAGGTGGCCCGGTAGTTGTAGCGGCCGAGCAGCGGCGTGGCGGTTTGGTAGGCTTGCTCCCACCCATCATCAAAGGTGATCGACACGAGCGGCTGCTGCCACTGCGCGGGCCCTGGTCGGGTATCACGCGTGAGGCTGTAGGCTCGGCTGTCGACGGTGCCGGCCTGCTCTAGCGGCAGTGACAACGACACGCTGACCGCGCCGGGCGGTGTCTGCAGTCTGGATCGCGCCATCGTCCAATCGCCGGCCGGCGGCAACGACGCGACGGTTTGGTATTGCCGCTTGCCGTCCTGCAACGCATACTCGGCCACCAGCGTCACCGGTTTGTCGCTGCGATAGCTAACGCTCGTGGCATACGATTCGTTGGGGCCGATGGGCTGTGGTTGGTACAGCCACTTGGCCTGGCCGGTCTTGTAAGCACTCAGGCTGGTTTCTATAAAGTCACCGCCGCCGTCTTGCTGGTACGAGAACTGAGCGGTGCTATCGCCGCTGTGATAGGTGGTCCAATCGCCGGGCGAATCATAGGTGCTGCTGACGAGCGAGGTGTTGGGCACGTCATTCGTGCCGTCGGCGGCAGCGGTAATGAAGCTGTGCTGCTGCCGTTCCAGATAGGGACTGTCGACCTGCAGATGACCGTTGGCGTACATGCGGTACACAAACTGCACAGCGACAGTCTGACGTGCCGGGCGAAAGGCCTGGCTGACGGTTGTCCAGGTGTCGGTGGCCGCTGGGTAGGTGCGCAGTAGCTCCAGTGTGCTGCTGCCGTCGGCGGCGAACGATCGTTGCAACAGTGCAAAGGGCGCATCCGCCTGGTAATAGCCCTTGTAGAGGTATGGCGTGCCGGCGGTCAGTTTGGCCTTGGGCGTGGTGATGGTACTATCACCGCTCCGGTAATCACGTACCGTTAAGCCAATGGAATGACGGCTGGCGTAACCACCGTCGTACGTTACCCGGTGGCTACTTTTGCCGCTGGTGTGTATCTGCCAATCCGCAGCGCGGCTACTAGCCAGCAGGTTGGTGCCGGATGCCACGCTCAGGTCACGGCTGGCCGTGGTGTAGTGGTGCCAGCCGACGAGCAGGGCCAGGACGAGCGGCGGTATGACGACCAGCGGGTGGCGGCGCAGTTTGCGCAACTTAGCTTTCATATTGGTGCCGCACCTTTCTGCCCACGCGCTGCGGCGACACCCAGGTACTGCCGGTGTTTTGCTGTAGCGCTAGCGACTTGGTGCGGTACAGACAGCGGATAATGCCGATCAGCTGCACTACATCCATCATGTAAAACATAAAGTACGACACCAGTGCGTAAGCCGACAGGCGCAGGCGGCCGACGGTATGCAGGTGCTCGTCAAACCAAATGATGATCAGAATGTAGAGCGTAATGGTGCTATAGGCGCCTATGAATAACATGGGATCGTAGTTGGTGAGCGTCATGTACAGCAGGTATCCCCAGATGATTGGTGTGGCCAGCAAGACTAACTCGCTGATCAGTGCCATGGGCAGGCGGTAAAACGTCAGCGCGCGGCTGTAACGCGAGTTGGGGTTTAGGAATAGGTGCCGGTATTTGATAAGGTTTTGCAGACTGCCGTACTTCCAGCGGAAGCGCTGCTTAATTAGCGCGCGGAACGTGGGCACACCCTCCGTCATGGCCACGACGTCGGCGGCATAGATCAGACGGTGTGCACGGTTGCCCAGGCTGACGATTTTGATGCTCAGGCCGATGTCCTCGGTCTGGGTGTCTGTGTCATAAAAATCGACTTGGCGCAGCGTCTCCATGCGGTAGGTGGACGCCACACCGCCGACCACAAACTCACAGTTGAGCAGCGAGTAGAGTTTTTTGGATCGGTAGCCGGTCATATGCTCGAGTTTTTGCAGTACGCCGATCACCGTTGGTTCGTCCATGATGCGTACATTCGCGGCAACGCCGGCGATCGTGGGGTCATCAAAATAGCTAATGGCGTTGCTAATGGTATCGGGCAGCAGGGTGGAATCGGCGTCGAGTGTCATCACAAACGTGCCCTTCACATATCGCCGCAGCAGTGTATTGAGCGCGCCACCCTTGCCGACGTTGCGGCGCATGCGGTACAGCCGCAAGTGCATCGTGCGGTGCCGGGCTTTGTATGCACGGACGAGTTCGCTGGTGCAATCGGCCGAAGCGTCGTCGGCGATTAGGAACTCCGTGTTTGGGTAGGTGCTTTGCCGCAGCGAATCGAGCGTGCGCACAATGACTTTTTCTTCGTTGTGCGCCGAGATGATCACGCTCACCAGCGGCGGCTTGGCCCGCTTGGCGGCCTGCGCGCCCGGCCCCGCAAAGAGCGCCCGGGTGCGTTGCTTGCGGCGGTGATGCCAGATGTCGTAGAAGTTAGCGGCAATGAGGTACAGGCCCAGGTGAACGATGTAGAGTGAGCTCACCAGGGCGAAGGCGTACAGCAGCGGGGCGAGCGGCAATGTAACCATACGTGGTGTTTGCCCTTACGGTGCCGTTGCCTTATCAGTTGGTCTGCTGCTGGGCTGCCGATACCACACGTACCA
The DNA here is from genome assembly GCA_964603965.1 of uncultured Candidatus Saccharibacteria bacterium. Lineage (GTDB taxonomy): Bacteria > Patescibacteriota > Saccharimonadia > Saccharimonadales > UBA4665 > JAJZCD01. Next base: position 16,347 of record CAZRWV010000003.1, on the reverse strand, counting down.
TACCCGAATCAGCATAGTTACGATTACGCCCGCCCACAGCACCAGGCTGACGGTTGCCAGTAGGCCGACCAACTGGTCAAACTGTGCCGCGTCACGGCCAAAGGTCGGACCGGCAACAAGGCTGTAGGGATTGGCTGATGGCATACGGCAAGGTCTCCTTTGTGTGTATTGCTAGTCTCTGCGGTGCAGCTGTGGTCAGGCCATTACGGTTCAGGACAATATAACCATAGAATCTTTTTAGCATAAGTAAAATACCTCACAGAGTGCCGGCAGGCCGGCACTGTACACTCGTATCCGTAGCCAATAACACACTCGCTTGGGCGAACAGAAGGGTGGGGATCATGAAACAAACCAGCATTAAAATTGGACGCCGAACGGCACTATTTACGGTGATGGTCGTCATGATGATGGCGCTCGTACCGTCGCCCGGCATCTCTGCCCAAACGGTCAATCCCGAACCTGCGGCCAAGGTTTCGTTTACGTTCGACGACGGTCTGGCTAGTACGTACACCAATGCGTTGCCGATTTTAAGCAAATACGGCCTGACCGGTACGGACTACATCATTACCGGCTGTGTGGGTATGACAACAACGCCGAATACCTGCCGTGCGAATCAGGACAGGGCGTACATGACCTGGGCGCAAATCCAGGCCTTACAAAATACGTATGGCTGGGAGATTGGTTCACACACCGTCGATCATGACTGTCTGGCCAGTTCTGCGGCGCAAGACCCGGCCGACTGTCAACGCACCAAGCTGACAGCGGCACAAATTGATACTGAACTATCGCAGAGCAAAAGCACGCTTGCCGCGAACGGCATCCAAGCGCAGGCCTTTGCGCCGCCGTACGGTGATTACAACAATGTCGTGCTGGCACAGGTGGCCAAGTACTATTCATCGACGCGCGGCTTTAAGGAGCAGAACAACAACGCCTGGCCCTACAACGAATACCTGATGAACAACTACCCGCTGCTGGAGACCACGGGCTCGGTGGCGGCGGCCGAGGCCAAGGTGGACGCAGCCATCAGCGGCAAAACCTGGCTGGTGCTAACCATTCACGACGTGGTCCCCACGCCCAGCACCACCGTTGACGACTACCAGTACGGCACTACCGAGCTGGACCAGATTGCGCAATATGTTGCCAGCAAGCAGACGGCCGGCCTACTCAAAACAACGCGCATGAGTGACGGCTTTGTGAATAGCGACACGAATCTACTGACCAATCCTACGTTCAATGACGGCATAGCCAACGGTTGGACAACCGACAATGCCACGGCGATTACGGCCGACGCAGCTAACAACGGCAGCTACCCGGACGCGCTGCACGCCGTCAAGCTGGTATCGCCCGCCTCCGGCCAAGCACATCTGTTTTCGTCCGCAGTGCCGATAAATTCGCGTACCACCTATTTGTTTAAAAACTTTTTGAACGTGCAGGCGATTACCGGCGGCCAGGTTGCATTCTATGTCGACGAATACGACGCGTCCGGTAACTGGATTTCCGGCCAGTACAGCAAGCAAGAGACTACCCCGTTTGTAGAGAACATGAACTTTGCCTACAAGCCAACTTCCGTGTCGGTCAGCAAGGCTGCGCTGCAGGTGATCGTGGGTGGCAGCGGCATAACCGCCTACCTGGACAACGCGGATATGATGCCGCTGACGACCGCTGCCGCGCCCACCAACCTGCTGACGAATGGAACGTTCGATAGTGGCATTGCCAGCGGCTGGAGCACCGATTCCCCAACGTACATCACCGCTGATGCCGCCAACAACGGCGCTCCCGCCAACCCGGTAAATTCCGTCAAGCTGACGGCGGGCACTGCCAGCAATGCGCACCTCTTCTCGCCGCTGGTTGCGGTCAGCTCGGGGCATAATTACAGCCTAAGCGCGTATCTGCACATTACGGCGCTGAGTTCCGGCGAAGTTGGCTTCTATGTCGACGAATACGACGCGTCCGGTAACTGGATCTCCGGCCATTACGTGACGGGCGTGCGGCAGCTGTCCAATGGTACGGTCGGCCTGGTGTATACGCCGCAGTCGAGTACTGTTGCCAAGGCCAGTCTGCAGGTAATCGTGGTAAAGAGTTCCGGCATCACAGCGTACTTCGACGACGCCTCGTGGTCGGCCGCTTCGTAGGGCCATGACCCTACGCGCTCGGCTTGGCCGGCGGCACCGTAAGCGGTATACTGTACAGTGTATGACGGTTTACGGGAGCAGTCGGCGTGCGGCTGGGTAAGTATGTGCTCGGCCAACCTAGTCAGCGCGAGTGGCACGAGTTTGAGGTAAAGCTCGTGCCGATTTTGGCGTTGTTCGTGCTGCTGGTACTGGCGGTATTGCTGGCGTATCGTCCGACCGATGCCCCGGCCGCTGCCGGGCCGGTAGGATACAAACAGGCGGCACAGAGAGCTGGAACGCCCGCCACAGAGGCGCCCGAAAAATACCCGACGCTGGTGAGCGACATAAACGCCGCGATTGCTACTGCGCCGAACCTATCAGCCTCGGCAACGCTCATCGACCTGACCACCGGCAAAGTCTACAACGCCGGCAGCTACCTGCAGAAGTATGAGGCGGCGAGCACGTCCAAACTGGTGGCGATCTTTGACTACATTCACCAGGTGGAACTGGGCAAGGCCACGCTGACGCAGACGATCCAGGGCCAGAGCGCCCAGGACATCATCATGCGCATGATTATCTACAGCGATAACGATGCCTGGGACAAACTGAACCACTATCTGGGATTCCAGCCGCAGCAGGCCTATCTGGACAGCATTGGCGTAGCCGGTAGCATGGTGCCAAGCAACATCCAATTTTCCACGCCGGCCATGGCCAAGATGCTGCAGCTGCTGTACAACGGCAACCTGATGACCACCGAACACCGCGCCATGGTGTTGGACTACATGAGTCGTACCACCATGAACAGGCTGATCCCAGCGGCGCTGCCCGACGGTGCCAAGGTGTACCACAAATACGGCCAGATAGACGGCGTGCTGCACGATGCCGCGATTGTGGAATACCAGGGGCAAAAGTTTGTGCTGGTAGTCTACACCGACGGTGGGCAAAACGCGGCCCAGACTAACTTGATTCATGCTGTAACGTCTGCGGCGGTCGGGGCGGTAACGACCGGCACGCAGACGGCACAATAACTAGCGGCCAAACGTCAGCCGCAGGTACTCCTGGCGATTCAGCGGGTTGTTGTCCGTTCTTGCCCGAGCCGGCGGTGTGTCTCGCGTTTGTTGGTAGCGATCTAGCTCCGTTACGAGCACACCTTCGCCGCCGGTCAGATCGGGGACCTGACGGCCAAACGTAAAGGTTCGTCGTGCGGGGATCAAACCTTCAAGGCGCACCGTAGCGCCATTGTTTTGCGGCGAGCGGTCGAGCCGGGCTTCGGCGTCGATCAGGCTTTGCATAGCTGTGGCCAATGCCTTTTCGGGGACGTCCAGTTCGAAACGGTTCACCGGTTCGCACACGGCTGTCTTGGCTTGCACGAGCGCTTGCATTATGGCAAGTGTCGTCATGACGCGGAAATCGCCGGCCGTGCTGGACATGCTTTTGTCGAAACTGGCGTGCGCATGGCTCTGGCGCGGCCAGTAGCCGACTTGTGTGAGCGTTACTACGCAGTCCGTCACTTCCCAGCCATACAAACCCTGCTGCAAGGCTTGCGGCAAGGTCTCTTCGATCGCAGCGTAAAACGCCGCAGGCATTTTGCCAACTACGTCGGCTGCTAGCTCGTAGCGAAGCCCTGAGTCTATCGGGCCTGGCTCAACACGTAGGCCGACGGTGCCCAGGTACGGGTCGCCGCGTGTGCCCGATTCCAGGCCGCGGCCAACGCCGATCGGCCGTCCCACACAGATGGTCGTCGTTTCACTAAAGCGCACACCGATATCGTAGTCGTTGATTAGCGTGGCTTCGATGACTTCTTTTTGCACTTCGCCGCAGAGCCGAACCGACAGCGTTTTGTCGTGCGGGTTCTGGCGTACGCCCACGAACGGGTCTTGCTCGCAGATGCTCTGCAATGCGTCGTACAGCTTGGGCGTGTCATCTGCCGTCAGCGGCGCAACGATTACCTCGAGGCTAGCACGGGTCAGGGCCGGTTTGCGATTGTCGTGCGGTGCCATGCCGATGTAGTCGTTGATGGCCGCGTCATGCAGACCCCACGCTTTCACGATGTCACCCGCCTGCGCCGTGGATACGTCGATTGCGGCACCGTCTTGGAAGGTCTGCAGGGCGGTTATCTTTACAGATTGCGCTGTTTGTGTTTCCGGTTTGTGGAGCTCGACCGCACGACGCAGCCGCAGTTCGCCGGCATACAAGCGAAGGTAGACGATCTTTTCGCCGCGCACGCCACGCTCAATCTTGAAGACAACCGCCGACAGCGGCTCATCGCTGCTCACTTTTGGTGGAGCGAAGTAATCTCCAAGCGCGCGGGTTAGTGCCGGTACGCCTACGCCCTGAATGGCCGAGCCAAAGAAGACCGGGCAGATCTGCATGCGGCTTACTTGTGTTGCCAGCTCTCGGCGGCAGGCGGCAATATCTAGCCCATCCGGCCGATTGATGACAGCAGACAAGAATCGCCCACTGTTTTCGGCGAGCGTATTGCGCAGTTCTGCGAGGTAGCCGGGGTCGTCATCACGGCCAACGACCGCAACCTCGCGTGTGCCAATGCCGCGTACTGCATTCATGGCGACAATCTGCGGGAACAATTTCTCGCGGATGTCCTGAACAAGCGCCATGCCGCGGGCACCCATCCGGTCAATCTTATTTACAAAGATGAGCGTGGGAATGTGCAGGCGCTGCAGGGCGCGGAACAAAATGCGGGTTTGCGGCTGTACGCCCTCGACGGCAGACACCACCAACACCACCGCGTCGAGTACACGCAAGGAGCGCTCAACTTCGGCAATAAAGTCGGGGTGGCCGGGCGTGTCGATCAGGTTCAGCTTTAATCCGCCAACCGTAAACGATGTAACGGCGGCCTTGATAGTGATGCCGCGCTGACGTTCCAGCGCTAGGCTGTCGGTTTGGGTGTTGCCTTGATCGACGCTGCCGAGTGTCTTAATGACGCCGGCGTTATACAGTAACCGTTCGGTAAGGCTGGTCTTTCCGGCGTCCACATGCGCCAGAATCCCTATGTTTAGAGTTTGCATATGACAAAGTAGATCCTTGGTTAGGAGTAGTAGAGGTGAATGAATTGTGGGGAGACCTCATAAGATTTCCTTGTCATATTAATCAATGATGTGGTAATTATACCGTAAACGGTTTGAATGTGCAAGCACTTCTTCCGTGCTGCAGCGTATGATGTTGTAAAAAGCGGAGCGCAGGCTGTACAACCGCCGCGCAGCTGCTATGATGAAAATAAGTCTGGTGAGGGCTTACCAAAAAACAAAAAACCAAAAGGGGAGGTGTGTGCTATGGAGCGATCTGCTCAGATTGACCGTCAAACATTGGCTATTTTTTGGCGGGCAAGTTTGCGGTATAAAACGTTACTGCTGCAGGGGCTATTATTCCCCTTAGGCGCGCTGCTGTCTGGGGTAGTGGTACCTTTGTATGTTGGCAAAACGTTGGGGGCCTTGGCGTTGCCGAATGGTCGGCCGGTGGAATATCTGGTGATTTTTGCGGTGGCAGCGGGCGTAGGCATACTGTGTAATCGTATTGGTCATCCGATTCTCATGAAACATCAGGCACTGGTGCTGCGTGATGCACAGGAATTGGCGCTCGCCACGCTATTCAAACGCAGTGTAGGCTTTCATAACAATAACATTGGCGGCAAACTGGTGTCAGACGCGCTGGACTATCCCATAGCGTATAGCCGACTGCATGATGCCGTTGCTACGACGTTGTTGCCGGCCCTAACGCTGGCTGTTGGTTCGGTAGTGATTTACGTTTTATCGTGGCCGCTGGGGCTGTGCATTACCGCTATGACGGTAGTTGCTGTAGGTACTGGCATCATAGATAGCCGCAACTTACGACCGAGGCGGCTGAGACGCATGCAAACCAGTAAGAGCGTAACGGCACATTTGGCAGATACGATTAGTAATATTCAGACCGCCAAAACCTTTAGTCGCGAGGCCTACGAACTACGCCGGCATCGTCGTCTGAGTGACCAGTTGACTGCTATTCGTATACGCGATTGGCGACAAATGTCTACCATGGGCAACACGCGCATGCTGCTGCTGTCCGCTATGCAGGTAGGACTCATCTTTGTGGTCATCCATATGGTACGGCACAATCCAGCCGTACTTGGCGTGGGCATTTTTGCGTTCAGTTTTACTCTGGCGCTTAGTAACAAGCTCTTTGAGCTTAATGCACTCGTACGCAATTTGGACGAGGCGCTGCTACAGGCTGCACCCATGACCGCCATCATCCAGCAGACGGCGGAAATCCGGGATGTTTCCGGAGCGAAAAGGCTCCGTGTACGCGGTGGTAGCGTGGTCTTTGACGGTGTGTCATTTGCTTATCCCGACGCAGCGGGGAGCGGGGCACTGTTTACGGACCTGAATTTGGCGATCAAGGCCGGCGAGAAAGTTGGGTTAGTGGGGCCGAGCGGTGGCGGCAAATCCACGTTAACGCGCATGCTGCTGCGGTTCGATGACGTTGCCGAGGGCCGTATTGCCATCGACGGACAGACCATAGCGAGTGTAACACAGGCCAGTCTGCGTCAATCGATTGCTTATGTGCCACAGGAACCGCTACTGTTCCATCGCAGCATACGCGAAAACATTGCCTATGGCCAACCGGCCGTCGGTCTGCGGGCCGTCCGGAAAGCCGCTAGTTTAGCGCATGCCGACGAATTCATTAGCCGGTTGCCGGAAGGCTACAATACCACAGTAGGTGAACGTGGCGTAAAGCTTTCTGGCGGCCAGCGGCAGCGCGTGGCGATTGCCCGGGCGATTGTAAAAGACGCGCCTATCCTGGTGCTAGACGAAGCCACCAGCGCACTAGACTCAGAGAGTGAAGTGTTGATTCAGGAAGCACTTTGGCGGCTGATGAAAGGTCGTACCACTTTGGTTGTTGCTCACCGGCTCAGCACTATCCAAAAAATGGATCGGATTGTGGTGCTGGACGGCGGCAAGATCGTTGAGCAGGGAACGCACCGACAGTTGCTCGAACGGCACGGCTTGTATGCCAAGCTGTGGTCGCATCAATCGGGCGGATTTCTGCAAGGCGACTCATGATTGGTATAATAAGCACATATGCAGGGTAGACCTCTTGTGTTTGTGGACGTGGAAACGACCGGCGCCGCCGCGTGGGGCAGTCGCATTCTGGAAATTGGCGCGCTCAGGGTAGAAAACGGCAAAATCGTCGCAGAAATGAACCAAGTGCTGGACCCGGAAGAGCCGGTGCCGAGCTGGATCACGCAGTTGACGGGCATTGCGCCAACCGCCACGGCCGGGCAGCCGCTATTCGCGGATGTGCTGCCGCGTCTGAAGACGCTGTTCGACGGTGCGGTGTTTGTAGCCCATAACGTCAACTTCGACTACAGCTTTTTCCGTGAGGAATACCGCAAGGCCGGTGAGCTATTTGCCATGGACAAGCTCTGTACCGTACGCCTGAGTCGGGCACTGTACCCGGCGGAACGCAGCCACCGATTGGACGAGGTCATCCGCCGCGCCGGCTACGGTGTAACTAACCGCCACCGAGCGTACGACGATGCCGAGGTGCTGCACAAGTTCTACCACGACAACCTGGCGCGACTCGGCGCTGATGCGTTTTACCCCGTGGCCAACCGCTTGCTGCAATCCGACCGTGTTCTCAGCTAATTATCAACATGGATATGTTAAAAACCTTATAGCGGCCCTGCCGGCCAAAAAGCATAGTAGGGCTGGATAAGGAGGACATTGCACATGAATTATCACGATCTAGTACGCCGCATCAAAGATTCTGCCAGCGCCGATGAGACTGCGTCGCAGGACGCGCTTGAGCTGGTGGTCGAAAACGTGGCGGCACACCTAACCGATCAAACTCGCCGCGAGTTTGCTGCCGCCCTGCCGGACGAGCTGCAAAGTGCAGCCCAGATGGTTCCCACCGTTAATCACATCGACGAAGACATCATCGAGCAGCTGATGGACCTAGAGGACTTGGACGAAAAAAGTGCTCGGGCGCGCGTCAAAGCTGCCTGGCAGGCCATCTGCGACATCTTTGACAGCCGAGAGGTCGACGATATTACGTCGGAATTACCACGGCAGATGGTTGCGGCCCTGGAGTAAAATAAGAGGGTAAGGTAAGGAGGGATCAACGTCATGTCCATGGCAGAGAAAAACCGTCACCTAACGCACAAGGCAGACCCGCACGCTGGCGAAAGCCGCGCGCACAGCCAGGCCAACCGGCACAACACGCACAAGCTGGCTGCATCGGTCAATCATGCCTTCTACGAACGCCACCACGGCTTTGAGAGCACCAAGCACAAGGATAAGCATCCTCCGACTCGCTCCGAGCACTAGGTTTTTGCACAGCTGCTGAGTTGACAAACGTTCCGGCCGGGCGTATACCTTACGGATATTATTTAATCTTTGGATCTAGAATCTTATGTCTGTAAGTGTCGAAACTCGTACTGGTTTGTTGTCTAATCTCGCAGATAACCCTGAGCTGCGCGGCATCGCAGTGTCCAGGAAGGCATTTTGGGAGGGAGCCCGCGATGCTCTATTGCGTATCGCTACCGTCGGCCTAGAGGTAAGGTTATCGGAATGTCGTCCCAACCGTGGGACAGACGTTGCTAATGGAGGTGAGGTGACGGATCAGATTGCCAGTCTGGCAGGCAATATATGTATTGCGCGTGTCTTAAGTGAGGGGCCAGGTTGGGTTACAGGCGGGTCCGACAGGGCGATTAAGGAGTACGAAGCGGCCGCCGATGAGATTCTACAGCGGACGTTTGCTGATCCCCGGCTGAGCACCGCCCGCTAGCTCTGCTTGTTGGCGGTCTCCGATGGCGTGTGTGCTTCAAAGCGCTTGTGCAAATATTGCAATCGTGCTATAATAAGGTCATGATTAGCCTAATTCTGTCCAAACAACAGATAACGACGACGGTACTGTCCTAGACCGTCGGGCTTGCTATTGCTATCAAAAACTCCCGGCGGCGGGAGTTTTTTGGTGTCTCGACCACGGAAACTCCACATAGGGCGGCAAACAGAGGTCACAACCTAACCCTAAGGAGTTTTACTAATGAAATTTTTTGTATTGAGTCAAGAAAAACGAGTCATTGAAGTCGATGAGTACTTAAAGGCGCCCGAACTAGACCCCGAATTTGCGCGGTTCATCCGCCGCGAAGCACTGGGCGAAGTGCTGGTCGAGCAGTCAAACGATCGGCCGGCATATCTGGCTCATGCCAACCGGCTGGGCTTTAACTGGGAGCCGAACGCCGATGCCGGCCACGTGCAGTACGACTATCAGGCCAACCTGATGCGCCGCCTCGTGCAAGAGTATGCCCGGCAGCTGGTACACGAGCTGGGCATGCCGGTGTATGAAGTGAATGGCGCGAACATGTTCAGCCTGCAGCACCCAGTGGTCAGCGCGTATGCTGCGTTGTTTGGCGACCGGCTGTACCAGTTCAAATCTGGCAAGCAGGATGTGGTGATGAGTTACGACGCTAGTTACCCGCAGTTCAACCTGGCGGCCCGGGTACCGCTGCGTGCCAAACAATTGCCGTTCGCGCACTTTTCGCTGTCGGATTGTTACCGGCACGAGCAGCACGGCGAGCTGATGCTGCTGATGCGCCAGCGGCGGTTCTATATGCCAGACATCCACCCGTACTTCCGCGATGCGGCCGAGGCGTTTGCATGGTTCCCGCGGCTGCAGGCACAAATTATGGCAGCGGGTCGGGAAGCCGGGCGAGAGTACCAGGTAGTGATTGAGATTCCGTCGCAGAAAGTTTGGCAGGAATATAGGCACTGCATCGAGCAGATTCCCGTGGCGCTTGGACATGATGTGCTGGTGAATATCTTGGAAGATGGCCAAGACCGCTACTGGGCGGTGAACGTCGATTACAAGATCATCGACCAGCTGGGCCAGGTGCGCGAGATCGGCTGTATTCAGGTGGACATCGGCAACGCGGCGCGGCTGGACATCCACTACATCGATGAAGCGGGCGAGAAGCGGCACCCGGTCATCATCCACTCGGCCATTCCGGGCGGCATTGAGCGGTATTTGTACGTGCTGTTCGATAGCTTCGCCGAGCGGGGTTTGCCGCTGTGGTTGAGCCCGGCGCAGATTCGGTTGCTGCCGGTGAGCGCCGTGTTTGTGCAGCAATGCCAGGATCTGGTGCAGGAGCTGTCTGATCTGCCGCTGCGCATCGAGATCGATGACCGCGACGCCAGCGTGTCGTCCAAGCTGAAGCGGGCTCACCAGGATTGCGTGCCGCACAAGGTGGTGATTGGCGAAAAAGAGCTGGCAGATGGCTGCAATGGGCTGAGAAAGCTCGCGCGGCAGCTGGCCAAAGACGTCGCTGGCAAGCCGTTCATTCCGCGGGAGTGGCCGGCGGAGCTGAGCTGGCAGTTGTAGCGAGCCCCAGTTGCTGTTCGATAAGTTGCTCGGCTTCCGCCCAGCTGGCTGCCCGTTTTTCGGGCGGCCAGTCGTGGCCAGCGGCGTTGTATGGTTGTGCTAGCAGGATTGCCGGTACGCCGTACCGTTCGGCGTCCTGGCAATGGCGTACGGCGTCGTCTACCAGGATGTCGCCGCCGAGCTCTTTAATCATTTCGCCCTTTTTGCGGTGCTGACCCACTACCGGATTGCCAGCAAATAGAACCCCTTGGATTAGCTTGTCGTCGCCTTCGCCAATGCCGAAGTGGCTGTCGATGGCCGCAACGGTCACGTCTCGGAACATTTCGGGATTGCGGGAAGTGAGGGCAACGATTCGTGCGCCCTTTTGGCGCAATCGCTGCAGAGCTGCTCGTGCGCCCGCTACCTGACTGTAATTGACGGCGTCTAACTGGTGGGTATAAAACTGATCCACGCCACCGACAACGAATTTAGTTTTGTCGTGCACGGCGTCGTGGTCAAAGATGTCGGTAACGTCGTGCGCTGTGCCATGCGCGGCATTTGATGCCATGACGGCATCGGCGGGCGTATTGAACAACACGCCGTCAATATCTACTACAATCAGGGGTGTCTTTGTCATTGCCTGTTCCTCATAGTACACGCTACGCTCCACCAAAGAAAATACCGGTCGTTTGTGACCGGTATTTTCTTTGGTGGAGCTAGCGAGATTCGAACTCGCGACCTTTTGCATGCCATGCAAACGCGCTAGCCAACTGCGCTATAGCCCCTAGATGGCTCCACATATGATACCAGTTATCTGTTCTAATTCAAGCTGGATGTGCGTGCCAGCGCAGGTAATGCTGCAAACGCCTTTATATTCAGGGTGCTTAGATACTTGTCCGATTGTGCGCTTATCTACGTACGGCTTGTAAAAGTTGGCCGGTGCAACACCCAGCGCTTCCGACCAGAAGGCCAACAGCTGGTCTGGGTCCTGATCGGCTCGATGTTGGATTCTGCCTCGCAATGCATCAATAGGAATGGCGTAACAATCACGGAGCAGCGCAATATAAAGCCTTAAAATGTCGGGGTTGGAGCTGCCGAGCATCAGGCCGCGCTTGCCTTTCCATTTTGCCCCTTCACCCAAATATAGCATTGCCAGCGCCACAAGCTTAGCGCGTCTATCGGCCATAAATGACAAAAGGTCCAGATTAGATGCTCGATAACCCGCTATCTTGTCGGCCAGGATCTTTTTGTTGGCAGCAACGGCTTTGACGCGGTTTTGAACGAGTCGTTCGCGCATTAGTTGCAGAATGCGTGCTTTTTGTTCTGGGCCCAGTTGAGTATTACGACAAATGTAACTCAGACTGGCCTTCGGAATCTCTTGTCCGACCAATGCACAGATCTCAGTGTATGTGTACCCTCCGCTACGCAGCGTTATGATCTTGTGACGCAATTCAGCATCGTAGCGAATCATAGTGCAATCATACCATAGAGGTGTGGTATGTGATTAGTGGTGCATGTGTTGCTCGTGCATCGCCCCATGCATGTGATGTTCATGCCCGCCGCTCGAGCGGCTCATCAACCATCGATTAACCGGCACGGTTAGGGCGAACGCAATCGCCAGCGACAGGGCGTTGCTCCACCAGAACAGCCCGCTCAAAACTACGGCGTTCATGGCGCCGGGGATCAGCCACTCCAGTGAGTTGTCGATGATCTCCATGCTGATGATCGAGATTGTGTCGGTACGCAGGGCAGTACGGCCGGCTTCGCGGGCAGGTAGTCCCATGCGACGTCCGCCCAGGAACGTCAGACTGTAGCCGAATGTGAACGCCAGTGCCACGGCCAGTGACGTTTGCAGCAGGTTGGGCCAACCCAGACCCGCGCCGATGGCTGATCCGGTAAACTCACCAATGCCGCAGCCGACCAGGCAGTGGGTGGTGTGCTGGATGGCGCGCCGGGTTATTGTGTCGATCATGGTCGTAGTATAGCAGCCGGGTGGTGAGGTAGTACGGTCAGGTCGTCTAAGTTGACAAGATATGGTATAATTAGTCTATCAAAAATAGAGCTCGCCGGGTGGATTGCCGCCGCCTGCTCATCATAGATAATAGGGAGGTTTAGGGTGAAACTTGACGCAGTAACGGCTTGGGAAATAAAAGAACGGTATCGATTGAACGGGTACGCGAACGGAGCTGATGGTGTGATAGTTAGTGGTGTGATCGATCTGTTTCCGGCTTATGATCGTTACGACCTGTCTATGCGGTGTCTGGACCCGCCGATTTCGGAAGCAGATGTGAGGGAATTTGGCCGCTGCGCTATAGAGGTGACAGATCGTGATTCTCAGGGCGGAGTAACTGGTGTCGTGCTCAAGGTTCACAGAGGGGATGCCGTTACAGATGCGGTGGGATGGCTTGCGAACGCGCAGCGACGCGCATTGGGAGCGGCGGGGATTGGTAACCCTGCGCTCGAGTTGGCCAACGCTTGATAGCCCTGCTTAGTGATTGCGGCCACTCGGCAAACGTGGAACAATACTAAGCATATGAAGTTTAAACCATTGCTCAACCTGTATAATCCCGCGTTCGCTATGGTTGTCATCGGTGAGCTGGCCGACCGGCGCTATTCCGGCTGGCGGCTGCTGCAGTGGATTTGGACGACCAAGACGTTCCGGCGCAGCGGTGAGCTGGGCGAAGCGCAGCGCTCGGCGTCGATGTTGCTGGCCGCGGCCATGCTAACGCAGCTGGTTGGCGGCGTGGCGCTACTTGTTGACTGGGCGCGCTTTGGGACAACCGGTGCGTGGGAACTGGGCGCGGCGCTGCTCATCAGCTATACGCTGGCGTGGGCGCATGTGGTCGTGGTGCTGGCCTGGGCCTGGAATTTGGTGTGGCTAGTGTTGCATCCCAAAAAGGCCGGCCGTGCCTTTGTGTGTACGGTGTTGGAATGGCAGGTGCGTCAGCTGCGTGCTCGGCATCATTTTAAGGTAGTGGCTGTGGCCGGGTCGGTGGGCAAAACGAGCACCAAGCTGGCGATTGCCGATCTGCTGGCCCACAGCGGTCTGCGCGTGCGGCACCAAACCGGCAACTATAACGATCGCGTCACGGTGCCGCTGGTGTTCTTTGGCCTGAACGAGCCCAGCCTTTATAATTTTTTTGCTTGGTGGAAAGTCTTTGGCGCTACACAGGCCGAGATCGCTCTGCCGTATCACTATGATGTTGTCGTCGTGGAGATTGGCACCGACGGACCAGGCTTTATGCGTGAATTTGCCTACCTCAAGCCTGATCTGACCGTGGTAACGGCCGTTTCGCCCGAGCACATGGAGTATTTCGGTACGCTGGATGCGGTGGCTGCCGAGGAATTGACGGTGTTCGATTACAGCAAACAAGTGCTAGTTAATGCCGATGACGTCGCCGCGGAATACCTGGTGGGGCACGACTTCGAAGAATACAGCCTGACGAGCCAGCAGGCACGCTACCACGCCCGGGTGCGGCCAAGCGGCCTGAAAGGCCAGCATCTGATGATCGCGATGCCCAAGGGCCAGCTAAACACGGACATTCGTTACTTGGGGGTTCAGGGCGCCAAGATCGCTCTGGCAGCAGCCGCCGTGGCCGATCTGTTGGGCGTCAAACACGCCGCAATCTCCAGGGGACTGCCGCAACTTGCGCCGTTCTCGGGCCGTATGCAGATTCTAGACGGTGTAAAAAAAGCAACGATTATCGACGACACCTACAATGCCAGCCCGATAGCGGTCAAAGCCGCACTGGACGTGCTGTACGCCGCCAAGGCGCCCCAGCGTATTGCCATCCTGGGCAGTATGAACGAGCTGGGTGACTATTCGCGCGAAGCGCACGAAGAAGTCGGGGCCTACTGTGATCCCAAAAAGCTAGCCGTGGTGGTAACCATCGGGCACGACGCCAAGCGTTGGCTGGCTCCGGTTGCTCGTGAACGCGGCTGTACGGTGCACGCTTTCTTGGATCCTCATGACGCCGGAGCGTACGTCTCCGGCAAGCTCCAAGAACGCGGTGTGGTGCTGGCCAAAGGCTCTCAGAACGGTGTCTTTGCCGAAGAAGCGCTCAAGCCGCTACTGGTTGATCCGACCGATGCCGAAAAACTGGTGCGTCAGAGCCCGGCGTGGCTGACTGTCAAAGATCGTCAATTCCCGAGTTAGGCTAGGCAGCTGACTCCAGGCTGTCAAACTCCGCCGCGAACTGCTCGGCCAAAAGGTCGCGCATCAGGTGCACGAAGGCCAGCTCTGCTTCGGGGAACTTCTTGCGGAGTCGTTCGCTAAAGCGGCGTTCGTTTGCATCACGCTCCGCTCGTGTGGTTATGCCGTAATCCTCCGCCATTACTTGCTTGCCGGGTCCCAGGATGTCGACGGCTATCGGCAGCTGTTTCTCGAAGTGTCGCACGAATCGTGCCTCTGGTTCTGTCTGCGCCTCGTAGCGCAGCAGCAGTGCTCGCGTATGTGGCGGCAGTTTACGTGCTAATTGGTCGAGCGCTGCTAGCTCGGCAGCCTCTTTAGCGGCCAGGGCTGTGTCATCCAGGGCGTATGTTGCGGCATCTTTCGTCTCTAGCTCGATCAGGTCATGTACGTTGCAGAACAGTGCCACCAGGCCAGGGTCCAGGTGGGGAAAGAACTGGGCGGCAATCTCGGGGGCGATTAGTGACAACATAAAGCTGTGTTCGGCGTCGTTTTCTCGCCTCTGGGCGTTGTAGCGCGGCACTCGTTCTACGCTGGCGAAGTCGATGGCGCACTGGGTGAGGCTGAGTACTGTGCTGGCGGCCCGCCCTGCAGCAAGATGTTGCTCTGCATCGATGGCGGCTTGGTCAATTATGTCAAAAGACAAACATGCTTCACGTGGTTCAGCCATAGTTGTCGTCATAATCCTTTCCTTTACTTATCCTTGTACAAACAGCATATGGCTTCCATAAGATGAAGTATAGGAGGTACAATTTGACTCAAATCGATTTATACTAAGGCCGATGCATCACATACAGAAACACGTTCTGAAGGTTCTAACCTACACCAAATACGCCAGGTTTAGCGAGATGCGTCCGCCCAAAGTCGACTCCAACGTCTACAGCTATCACCTCCGGGTCTTGCTCCGCGAAAACTACGTCGAGAAAACCGAAAAAGGCTATCGGCTGAGCCCGCACGGGCTCGGCTATGTGGACCGCGTTAGCACCGACTTCGAGCCCAGGCTGCAGCCCAAAATCATCACCATGTCGGTTATAAAAAACGGTGAGGGCAAGGTGCTGCTGTGGTCCAAGAAAAAGCAGCCGTTTATACGCGCCTGGTCGCTGCCGAATGGCAAGATGCACATTACCGATACTTCGATGGAGGCGGCTGTCGTTCGCGAAATCACCGAGAAGTTTGGCGCGCCTCCCAAGGCAGCGGAGCATAAAGGCAGCTGTTTGATACGCGCGTCAATCAATGGCGAGCTGATTTCGTATGTTTTGGCGCATATTTTTGTGGCTACGCTGGGCGGTGACGCTATGACTGCCCCAGACAAGAGTTGGTATTGTGCAGACGAGCGTAAGCAGCTCAAACTGTTGCCTGCTACTGAGGAGATTATCCAAAAGACAGATACTGCTGGCCAGTTGTTCTTCGAGGAATACGATGTTGACTGGTAGGGGTCTGCCCCTTCTGTACCAGCGGCGTTAGTGTGATATAATATGTCTACTATGAGTAGCAAAAGCCTCCGGCTCCAACTCCTCCTCGCCCGCTAGGGCAGATTTTCTACACACCGATTTTATTAACCATTAATCCCTCAACGAGGATATCTCCACCATGGCATATATGCCTACTACCCACAAATTTGTCGCTGTCCTGAACAAAAAAGTTCCGGCTGGCCAGGTCATGAATGCGCTGGCGCATGCTACCGCGGGGCTGGCT
>CAZRWV010000002.1:15574-25364 GCA_964603965.1 uncultured Candidatus Saccharibacteria bacterium | reverse complement strand
CGCTGGCCGGCAGGCTGCGGCCCCACACTCTTGCCGCCGGTCGGCTGTTGTGCAAGCTACAACCTGACTGACAACTCCATTTCGTCGCATGCTCGGAGCAAGCTCCTGCGCGTGCTCCTCATGTTCAGACATGTCAGTCCGGCCCTAACGGGCGAGTTGTAGCTTGCACAAACAGACCGAGCCGGGGTTCGAGTGTGGGGCCGCAGCCTGCCGGCCAACGCCGAACCGACGCAGGGCAGTCCGATACGGTATACTTAAACCATGCACAAGCGCTGGGTTTCCACCAGTCCCCGCGAGCGCGTGGTGGCGAGTTTGGCCGGACTGACCGGTGTGAGTACGCTGTTGTTCGTGGCGGGGGCGATTGCCGATCACAGTACGGCGTTTAGCTTTATGCTGTATAACTTATTTTTGGCCTGGCTGCCGTTCGTGGCGGCGTTGCTGTTGGTGCGCGGCCTGCGGACCCGATTGTGGAGCAGTTGGCCGATGCTCCTGCTGACGCTGCTCTGGCTGCTGTTGTTGCCGAACAGTTTTTATATGATCAGCGATTTTACTCATTTGGGCGATATGGTACATCGCAACCTGTTGTACGACACGGTGCTGTTCGCGGCCTGCATTTTTACCGCTGTGCTGGTTGGCTACTGCAGCTTGTATATGGTCCATGCCCAGCTGCGCAAGCGCCTATCCGGCCGCGCTTCTGCTAGCCTGATCGCGGTCGTCCTGCTGCTGGGCAGCTTTGCGATCTACCTGGGTCGTAACCTGCGCTGGAACAGCTGGGATGTGCTGTTAAACCCTGCCGGTATCTTGTTCGACGTGTCCGATGTGCTGATCCACCCACTCCAGCATGGCGCGGCACTGAGCACTACGGTCAGCTTTTTTGTGCTGCTGGGCAGCTTGTACGTGGTGGGCTGGCAGCTGGGCGAAGCCACGCGTCAGCAATCGACGCGCTAATCTGTTATACTACTGCTGATGAAACGTGAATTGGAACAGGCGGTTGCCGCCGCAGTCAAAGAATTGTTCGGTGCCGATGTCGCTGTGGAGCTGACGCGTCCGGACGAACAGTTTGGTGATTATGCCACCAACGTGGCTCTGCAACTGAGCAAACAGGTAGGCAAGAATCCGCGCGAGATTGCTGAGGCGCTGAGTGCTCGCTTGCGCGATACGGCTGGCGATACTGTGGTCGAGGTAAGTGTGGCTGGGCCGGGCTTTATCAACCTGAAGGTTAGCGATGCGGTCCTGACGGCGGCGGTCGATGCCGAGCCCGCCAAGCCCTTGAGCGGCAAGCAGATCATCACCGAGTACTCTGACGCCAATCCATTCAAAGTACTGCACGCCGGGCACGTCTACACGACGGTGGTTGGGGACGCAATCGCCACCTTGCTCGAAAACGCCGGCGCAACGGTGCATCGAGTGAACTTTGGTGGTGACGTGGGCCGCCACGTGGCAATAACCATGTGGGCCATCTTGCAAGAGCTCGGCGGTGAGCATCCCGAGAAATTGGCGGACATTTCCGAGGACCAGCATGCTATCTGGATGTCGGCGCAATATGTGCGGGGCACAACGGCTTTTGAGGATGACGATGCCGTAAAGGTCGAGGTGGTCGAGCTCAACAAGCGGGTCTACGCTTTGCGTGCCAGCGACGATCATGAATCACCATTTGCCCAGATCTACTGGACCTGTCGAAAGTGGAGTTACGAAGCGTTTGATACATTCTTTGCACGCTTTGGTACCAAGCTGGAAAAATACTATCCAGAGAGCGAAGTCGCGGACTTAGGCCTAAAGACTGTAAAAGAGCACATCGGTGATGTGTTCCAAGAATCGGACGGTGCAGTGGTGTTCGACGGTGAGAAGTACGGCCTGCACACGCGAGTATTTATCAACCAGCAGGGACTGCCGACATACGAAGCCAAAGACGTCGGTCTGATGGCGCAAAAGAATGAGGACTATCATCCGGATCGTTCGATAATCGTAACGGACAACGAGCAGGCGCAGTACATGCAAGTGGTACTCAAAGCCATTGAGCAGTTCTGGCCCGATCTGGTGCATGCCACCACGCACTTAACGCACGGCAAGCTCAAACTGGTCGGTGGCGTAAAGATGAGCAGCCGGCGGGGCAACATCATCCGTGCAAGTGAGGTGTTGGATGCGACCAGCGAAGAGCTGAAACAGGCCGGCCGGGCAGATGACGAGATGGTGATGCTCGGCGCGGTTAAGTATGCGTTTCTAAAGGTGCGCATTGGCGGCGACATCATCTACGACCCCAAAGAATCGATCGCGCTAGAAGGCAACAGCGGACCATACCTGCAGTACGCTCACGCTCGGGCCCGCAGCATTCTGGCCAAGGCCGAACAGGGTGGTGGCGAGCTAATCGATCTGACCGCGGACGAACGCTCGCTGCTGCGCAAGATCACCGAGTATGCAGAAGTGGTCGAGCGAGCAACTGCCGAACTGATGCCCCACCACATCTGCACCTACCTCTACGAGCTAGCCCAAAAGTTCAACCAGTTCTACGAACACAACCGCGTGATCGGCGACGACCGCCAGGCAGTGCGCCTGAAGTTGGTCGAACATTACGCCAACACACTGCGCAATGGGCTTGGCCTGCTGGGCATCACTGCACCGGATAGGATGTAGGGCCATGGCTGCACAAGATTACCAAACGGCATCCGATAGATACCTGCCGTTAACTGAGCAATTTCTGGAACTCTGCAAGGGCCTAGACTACGTAAAGGCTTTTTGGATTCACGGCTCGCGCTCCGTTGGGCGGCACATACAAACGTCGGACATCGACTATATGTTTGTGCTGGATAACACGGCTAGCAAAGAAGCGTTCGAGCGAGAGTTGGGCCGTTTTACAGAATGGCGGGACACGCCCGGTTTCTTCCCGGAACAAATATGGCGTGGTTGCCGCTGGGACAATAACGGCGTTTCCGAGAAGCTTGGCATACACATCTGCACCGAAGCCGAGGTCACGAACAAGTTCACAGACTTCTTCAATAACGACCCGATGGACATCTCGGGTATGGCCTGGCTGGAACGCTGGCAAAATACCAAGTTCTTAGGCTCGCAGGGCGGTGCCCAGTTTATGGTTCGTGAATCGGTGCCGGTGTATGACCCCGAGGGCATACTGCCCAAGCTCAAAGACGAAGTCGCCAAGTACTCCGATGAGTTTTCTAAGCAGATCGTCGATATGATGACGCGCTATCTGGAGGTGAAGCTGCAGTGGTTCGGCGATCCGTGGATCCCGCGTAGCAAATACAACTTCGCGGTAGACATAAAGGAAGTGCTGTACTTTATTGCTGCGGCGCACTATGCCAAAAACAAGGTGTTTATGCAACAGGGACTCAAGCGCTACCACCTGGACCTACAGACGTTCACGCCGGACATTCAGCAGGATCTGGACAGGCTGCTGGCGATAGACGAAGCGTTCGAAACAGAGGACAAAGCGCAGTATCTCAAGAATATTATTCGTGCGCTGAAAGCGTAGCCCGCCGAAGGCGGTACAATAGAGCGTATGGATAATAGCTCTAAACCCAAGCGGGCGATCAAAAAAGCGGCGAACACGCGCGTGGTTCACGAGCCTGACGACGTCCTGCGCGAACAGGCCAGCGGTTTTACCGACTTTTTGCGCGAGTACGCAGTGGTGGGGCTGGCTATCGGTTTTATATTGGGTCAGCAGGCAAACACGGTTGTCAAACAGTTCGTGGCCAGCTTTATACAGCCGTGGCTGCAGCTGTTATTCGGCGCCAGCCTGGATACTCAGAAGTTCACCATTCACCAGGGCGCCACGAAGATTGACGTGGCTTGGGGCGCGTTTGTGTACATCCTCATAGAGTTCGTGATCGTAGCGATCATAGTCTACGTGGTGTTCAGGTTACTCAAACTAGAGAAGCTCAAGCAACCAAGGAAAGAGGAGGACAAGAAACAATGAGTGATGCTCAAGCTAGCGGCGCACAGTTTTCCGACGACGAACTCAAACAGCGCTTAAGTGCCGAACAATACCGTATCCTGCGCAAAGGCGGCACCGAGGCACCCGGCAGCGGCGATCTGCTGTACAACGAGCAGAAGGGCGAATACCACTGCCCGGTCTGCGGTGTGCTACTGTTTACAAGCGACGCCAAGCACGAATCGACCATGCCTGGCCTGATTGGCTGGCCGAGCTTTGGCGAGGCCGCCACCAACGATGCACTGGAGCTGATCCCCGACAACAGTCTGGGCATGAGCCGTACTGAAGTCCGCTGCGCCAACTGTCATAGCCACCTTGGCCATTTGTTTGACGACCCGAGTATGCCCACTGGCAAGCATTTTTGCATTAATTCGTGCGCGTTGGACTTCCATAAGACTTGACCAGAAGTTTAACTTAAGTTAAACTTCATGTATGAGTACAAGCACTGAGTATGTTAGCTTGAAAGAACTGCGGGAGAACTTTCCCAAGTACACCGCGGCAGTGGCCAAGGGCCGTAGTTTCACAGTGCTCAAACGATCTCGGCCAGTATTTCGGATTACGCCGGTGGCAGATGAGGGCAAGTGGGATACAATCGTTGACTTTACGGAGATCGATCCGCGTGGTGTGGACGCCGACGAGCTGCTTAAGCGCTTGTAGCCGACATGACGGACAAGATACGAAAATTCGTTGACCGGCTTACGCCCAAGCAGCGCGAAGTGGCAAAGCTCTTGATCTTGCGGGTCAAGCTGTCTGACACAGAAGGACTAGATGTAAAGCGACTGCAAGGGCACGAAGACATGTACCGGGTGCGTAAAGGTCGACTCAGAATCGTGTATCTAAAAAACGCTACCGAATTTAGAGTGGTGCACATGGACTGGCGAGACGACCAAACCTACCGGGGCTTTTAGCAGCCCGGCGCAGCGTCGTAGTATTTGTTGCCCCACTCGGCCATCTGGCGCAGCACGGGCACTAGATCGTGGCCTTTCGGCGTGAGGGTGTATTCGATGCGCGGCGGCACCTCGGCGTACGATGCTTTGGTGATGATACCGTGCTGCTCCAGGCCGTCCAGGCGTTGGCTGAGCGTGCGTGGGCTGATGCCTTCCACCGATCGCTCCAGCTCGCCAAAGCGGCGCGGACCTTCGGCGAGGTCGCGCAGGATCAGGGCGGTCCACTTGCTGCCAATGATTTCCATGGCGCTGGCAATGCAGCCTGTTTTGGGCTCCAGGGCGGTGGTGGGGTCGGGGAACAGGGGTGATATCATATTACTTTACTTTGTATAGTAATGGTTCTATACTGATTGCTATCAACTATAAAAAGTATAGCATAGGGAGACGATATGACGAAGATTGCCGTAATTGTGGGTAGTACCCGTGAAAGCCGTGTGACTGATAAGCTGGCCAAGTGGGTGGCTATAGAAGTGGCCAAGCTGGCCGATGCCGAAACGTTGGACCTGCGCGATTATCCTATGCCGTTTCTGGACGAGGCGATCAGCCCGCGCTATAACCCCGAACGCAAGGCTGTGCCGGCCATACAAAAGTGGCTCGATGCGGTGGCAGCGGCTGATGGCTATGTGATGGTGACGCCGGAGTACAATCGTGCGATGTCCGGCGTACTCAAAAACGCTATTGATGTGCTGGGCCACGAGATGGACGACAAGCCGGTGGCGCTGGTGGGGCATGGCACGAGTGGCGGCGCGCAGGCTATCGCGAACCTGCGTATGGCACTGCCCGGTGTGGGTGCGGTGACGCTGCCAACGGCGTTGTTCTTCCGCGACCAAGTGGGTGCGGCTATCGACGAGGTCGGCGTGCTGAAGGCCGAGCTGCAAGAGGGGCCGTACAGCCCGCAGAATCAGTTGGCGGCGTTGGCAGCGACCGTCGCCAAATATGCTGAGGCGCTGAAAGCGGTCCGCGGCTAGTCTGTCGTTTACCCTGCGGTTGGACTATACTACCAGGCTATGGAGATAGACAAGCACGCGCCGAGTACCAAACTGCTGTGGGTGGACCTGGAGATGACCGGGCTGGATCCGGAACGCGACGTTATTCTGGAGGTGGCTGCCGCGGTTACCGATTGGAAGTTTCAGACACTGGCAACCTACGAAGCCGTGATTGCTCAGCCGGAGCAGGCGCTGCAGCAGTCGAACCCGTGGGCTGTGCAACAGCATACCGCCAGCGGCCTATTGGATCGGGTACGGACAGACGGTAAGTCCGAAGAGACGGTAGAGGGCGAATTTGCGCAGTTCATTCGTGAACAATTCGGCAGCGAACCGGCAGTGCTATCGGGGAACAGTATCCACCAGGACCGGCGGTTTATCAAAAAATGGTGGCCAGAGGTGGACGGCCTGTTGCACTACCGCATGCTGGATGTGAGTAGCTGGAAGCTGGTGCTGCAGGGCAAATACAACGTGCCGTTCCAGAAAAAGGAAGTGCACCGGGCGGGCGACGATGTGCAAGAGAGCATCGCAGAGCTGGAGTTCTATCTGCGCTGGTTTAAAGAGCACAGCGCTGAGCTGATAGTCTAGCCTTGCTGGCCCTCTTCGTCCTTGCGGCGGCTGGCGGCCAGGATTAGCCAGGCCAGACCCAGAGCGGCCAGGATGGCTAGCCACCACCAGCCAAGACCCAGGAACTTACCGTGGTTGATCGTGGCAACATCCTTGGAGTTAATGGTGCTGTCGCCTTCGACATTGCTACTGGGGTCGTTGGTGCTGTCGCCCAAGATTTGTGGGCTTGTGACCGGCGGAGTATTGGTGCCGGTGTTGTTGTCGGCCAACGTTTGCGGTGCGGGTGTGGTGGGCGTGCCGTTGTCGGTCGTGACGCCGCCAAAGCCACCGCTTGGCGGTGTGGTGTAGGTGAAGGTGAACGGTACGGTGGTGCTGTTGCCTGCTTGGTCGGTGACAGTTAGATGGAAAGTGTAGGTGCCGTCAATCGTGACCGTAAACGTGGGGTTGAGGGCGCTGGGATCTGACACGGTCACACCAGTGTGTTCATCCCATAGGAAGGAGAGGGCGGTGCCCGGAGCTGGATCGTGGGCGGTAATACTTGGCTGGATGACGTTATTCGTCTGGCCGAAGCTGTTGATGGTCACTTGGGGCGCCTGGCTGTCCAGGGTGTAGTTCCAGATGGTGCTCCAGGCGCTGCGGTTGCCGGCGGCGTCCACGGCGCGGACTTGCCAATACCAGGTGCCGTCGCTGGTGCCGACGGATGGGATGAGCGGGTTGGTAAGTGGATATTGCGATGCGTCGCCGCTCACCCAGTTTTGCCAGAGGCTGGTGGTCAGGATACCGCCGGATTCAGCCGGGTTTTGCGAAGCCTGGTATTCGTAGGTGATGGGGCCGACATTGTCGGTGGAGCCGTCCCAGGTGTAGTTAAAGGCGTTGGTGTTTTTGAAGATAGCGTTCGGTTGGCCATTGGTGGGAACGGTGGGCGCGGTAGCGTCGTAGATGTAGTGGACAGGGGTGCTCCAATCGCTCCAGTTGCCGGCATTATCTTGGGCACGGACCCAAATGATCACACCGCCTTGTTCACTGCTGGCGGGGACGTGGTTGCGCTGCAGGGTGGTTTCGTCGCGGCAGCCGCTGACGGGCTGGCCGCCAATGAGCATACCGGTGCAGGTGCTACCACCAAACGTGTGGCCATCATCGTAGCGGTAGGCTACCTGGTAGGTAGCGATGCCGTTGTCGTCGGCGGCGGCAGTCCAAGCGTTCAGGATAGGCGTGGCGGTGAAATACTGGCCGTCAGTGGGGGTGGTGATGGACGGTGTGGTGGGAGCGGTCAGATCGATCGTGACTTTGAATGGAACGGTCCAGGCGCTCTTGTTGTTGGCCGCGTCTACCGCGCGGACTTGCCAATACCACGTGCCGTTGGCACCGACTGAGTGAGCAGTGGAATCGGTGGGTTGGATGTGCGACGCGTCGCCGCTCCAGACGCCTACGTCGAGCGAACCCTCGCCGTCAACCGACGGGCTCTGCGAGGCCTGGAACTCGTAGTGGTCGGTGCCGTCTACGTCGGTCCAGTCAAACCAGAAGTCGTTGAAGTTCTGCAGGGCATTGTCGGCCGGGAACAATAGAGTGGGGACGCCCGGCGCGGTGCTGTCGGTAACGGTCTTCCAGAGGTCGCTCCAGGCGCTTTCGTTGCCAACCGCGTCCACGGCCTTGACACGCCAGCAGAAGGTCAGATCGCCTACGTTGCGCGTGTTAGTATTGCTGGCTGTGTAGTTTTCGGTCCAGCGGATGTCCGACAGGTTGCAGTTGCCGCCGCCATCGACGTTGTAGCTTTGGTATACGTAGTGGTCGGTGCCGTCTACATCACTCCAGTCGTTGACGAGGTTGACGCCAGATACCGGGAGGCCATTGGCTGGGCTGAGCAGTGTTGGTACGCCGGGGGCGGTATTGTCGATGGTGATCGACCAGGCGGTCGACCAGTCGCTGGCCAGGCCGAGTGAATCGACGGCCTTGACGTGCCAGTAGTAGGTACCTTCGGGTTCGCTGGGGTTTAGGATGAAGGTGTCGGTCAGTGCTGATGAGGTGTACGCGGTGTTGGCGAACGCCGCATCATAGGCGGACTGGTAGATATAGGTAACTGCATCGCCGTCAGGATCGGTGGAGGCGTTCCATGATGACTGGTTGGTGGTGGGCAGGGTGTAGTCGCCCTGACGAACGATGCCGTTTGCGGGCGCGGCTAGCACTGGTACGCCCGGTGCGTGGTTGACGGGCGGCACGGGTGCGTTGACGGTAATGGCCGGCAGGGCCACGCAGTTTAGTTCGGTACTGTTCAGGCCGCCGTTGCCGTTGTATTTGTTGAGCATGACGTACAGATTATACGTGCCGGCGTTTAGGCCCGAGACGGTAACCGAAAAGGCTTGGGTACTGATGTCAGCCGTGGAAGCAATCGGCGTACCGGTGCAAGGACTGCTGCTGTATACAAACGCTCGGTGCTTACTAGCGTCGTGCGCGCTGCCCGTAACGGTGATGGATGCACCGCTGACAAGTGTAACTGGGCTGGTTGGGTAGGTGATGGATGCGCTGGCGCTGGCGCCAGCGATGTTACTCCACACGAGCGGCAGAGCGCCACCCAGGCTACTGGCGGTCAAAACCAGTGCGGAAGTAAAACTAATGGCTCGAGTTTTTGTTTCGCGGAACAGTTTGTAGGTGCGTTTGCGCCAAATCGACATACAGCCTCCTGTGGTTACCTCTTATGCTAACTACCATGCATTATATGCTACGTGTCAAATTTGGTAAAGAGCGGAACGGTCTCTCTGGTATAATTGGCGGCAATGGACCACAAAACCGTCGAGGAATACATATTGAACCTTCCGAACACCCGGCTGGATTATCCCTTTGGTGAGGGTGTGGCGGTGTATAAGGCCGGCGCAGAGGGTGAAGACAAAATGTTCGCGCTGATTGCTGAGGGCAAGGAGCCAGTCTCTTTGAGTCTAAAGTGCGACCCGCAGCTGGCACAGCTGCTGCGCGAAAAGTATATGACGGTTATGCCCGGCTACCATCTGAACAAAAAGCACTGGAACACGCTGGTACTCAGCGGCGAACTGCCGTGGGACGAGGTGCAGGCGCTGATCAAGCATTCGTACAACTTGGTGACCGGCGCATCCATCTAAGCCAGCGGCTACAGGTTGTCGGCCTGGGCAAGCAGCTGCTGGGCGCTGACGAAGCAGGTTTGCAGCAGCGTCTTGGTCTTGTTGTTAGATGTCTGACCGTACGCGGTGCGGAGCAGTTGTTCGTAGGTTTGGAGCTGGCCGGTCAGGTTCTGGACTACGGCCGTGTCGTAGGCGTCTGCCGAGGTGGTGCCGTCGAGCTGACTATCTATCTGGCTGTTTTGGTTGAGCGCCAGAACCTGT
>CAZRWV010000002.1:0-15564 GCA_964603965.1 uncultured Candidatus Saccharibacteria bacterium | reverse complement strand
TGAGGGTGGCGCCGTGCTGGCTCAGATACGTCACGACCTGATTCTGGCTGCTGGTCAGACTCAAGTTTACATTGGCCACGAAGTTGCGGGTGTCCTGGTCGGTCGTTTTTTGCTCTGCCAGCGAGCTTACCCGAACAATTTCTTGTTGCCGCTGAGCAACGGCGGTCAGCGTCGGTGTGGCACTTTTGGGTGTCAGCAGCGACAGTACTACCGACGCGATGATGACGAGCACGATAGCACTGGCCACAAAAATAGTTGCTCGCCTGAGCAACGAATTGCCGCCTGGCAAGCCAAAGCTGGCCCACCACTTATGCCGCGGTGTGTTTTGCGCTACTATGAATTCATAGGGGTTGTGGCCGCTATGCCCATGGTTAACCGGTAGTGGTATAGCCGGCGCGGCCGGTATAACCGGCTGCGGGTCGGCCGGTTGCTGGGGTTGTGGCGCGTATTGGTTGTGCTGATCAGGGAGCATACTTATGCTTAAAATTGTATCAGACTCACGAAAACAAACTAGGGCTGGCTCGATCTTACATCGGTGGCGTACAATGTGAACAGATATGGACGCCAAGGATGAGGTTAAGCAGCGCCTGAGCATCGAAGATGTGATTGGCGAATACGTGCAGCTGAAGCGTGCCGGGCGCAACTGGAAGGGGTTGAGCCCGTTTTCGCCAGAGAAGACGCCGAGTTTTATCGTTAGTCCGGATAAGCAGATCTGGCACGACTTTAGCAGCGGCCGGGGCGGCGATCTGTTCAGTTTTGTGATGGAAGTGGAGGGGCTGGATTTTCGCGGGGCACTGGAGCTGCTGGCCCGCCGGGCCGGCATAGATCTGGATCAGTACAAGCAAGCAGGCAGCCACGGCCCGAGCGGCAAAAGTAAAGAACGGCTGTACGAAGCACTGGAACTGGCCACCAAGTTTTACCAAGCGCAGTTTGCGCGCAACCGCACCGCACTGGAGTACGTGTTGGGCAAGCGCCAGTTTACCAAAGCAACGGCGCTCGAATGGCGGCTGGGCTATAGTCCAAACAACGGCAGCGCACTCACTGATTTCCTAAAGAACAAAGGCTTTACGGCCAACGAAATCAAACTGGCCGGCCTGAACAACCAGCGCGGCGGCGACATGTTCCGCGGCCGGTTAATGGTGCCGCTCTGCGACCCAAGTGGCAGAGTAGTAGGCTTTACGGCACGCATTCTGGTGGATGACCCCAACGCGCCCAAGTACATCAACACGCCGGCCACGCCGCTCTACGACAAATCCCGCCATGTGTTCGGCCTGCATCTGGCCAAAGAATCGATTCGCAAGAGCGGTTTTGTAGTGCTGGCAGAAGGCCAGCTGGACGTGATCCAAAGCCACCAAGCAGGCGTGCGCCAGGTGGTGGCCACGGCCGGCACGGCACTGACTGAACCGCACCTCAAGGCGCTATCGCGTCTAACGGGCGACATCCGCCTCAGTTTCGACGCCGACCGAGCAGGCCTGAGCGCCACCGAGCGCGCCATCCCGATTGCGGCCAAGGTGGGCGTGCAGCTGAGTATCATCACCATCCCGAGCGGCAAAGATCCCGACGAGCTGATCAAGCAAAATGTAAAAATTTGGGAAGAGATTATTACCAAACCGCGGTACGCTGTGGATTGGCTGATCGACCGCTATGCCGCTACGCTGGACCTCAGCACTGTGCAGGGCAAACGGGGCCTAAGCGACGTGGTGCTCAAGGTGGTTCGCCAGCTGACCGATGCCGTGGAACAGGATCATTACCTGGGCCGATTGGCCGAAATCCTCAGCGTAAACAAAAATGCTTTAGTTACTAAACTATCTGGCGTAGCCGACGAAACGATCGCCGTGCGCCGCCGCACCGTCCAGGCCGCGCAGGTGCCAACCGACCAAGCGGCGCTAGAGCAGCAGCGTACCGCTGAACACCTGTTGGCGTTGGCGCTGATGCAGCCCAAGCTTCGCGGCTATCTGCAGCCGATCACACCAGAGATGATCACCGGCGAAGCGCAGCAAAAAGTGTTCAACTTCCTGCGCGGGCACCCCGACTACGACGGGGCCGATAAGAAAGCCGTGCAATCATTTGCCGAGTATGCTAAAATATTGTCATTAGTCTATGAGACGCTCTATCAGGACTTAGACGCCCCCGAGCTCGGCTACGAAGCCGCTCGACTGCAGGCCAGACTGATAGCACAGTATGTACGAACAGAAAAACAGCAATTGACCGCTCGACTGCAAATCGCCGAACCCGCCGAAGCCGAAACGCTTCTGCAGCGAGCCGTGCAGCTCGACGCTTTATTACGAACCAACCAACACTAATTGCTAACGAGGAGACTCCACACATATGGCAGCAAAAAAGGATGACAACAAAGCCGCCGGCGCTGGTGCCGGCAAGAGCGACGCCCCCACAGGCGACGCGAAGCTTGACGCCCTACAAAAGGCCAAGCTAGAACTGCTTGAACAGGGCAAAAAGGCCGGTAAACTCGATGCTAAAGACATCAATACCAAGATCCCGGACGTGCCGGAAAACGTCGAGATTCTGGACGCGCTCTACACCGAACTGGCCGAAGCCGGCGTCGAAGTCACTGCGCCCGAAGAACCAATCGCGGCCGACCTGAGCGATGAGTGGCTTATCGAGGACGAGGACGAGGTGATGGTTGAAGATCAGACCTATCTGGACGACATCGCCGACGACTCGGTGCGCTTGTACCTGCGCGAAATCGGTAAAATCCCACTACTCAACGCCGAGCAAGAGCTGGACCTGGCAAAGCGCGTGGTGGCGGGCGAAAAAGAGGCCAAAGACAAGATGGCCGAGGCCAACCTGCGTCTGGTGGTGTCCATCGCCAAGCGCTACGTGGGGCGTGGCTTGGACCTGCTGGATCTGATCGAAGAAGGCAACACCGGTTTGCTGCGCGCTGTTGAGAAGTTCGACCCGGACAAGGGCTTTAAGTTTAGCACCTATGCCACCTGGTGGATTCGCCAGGCCATTACCCGCGCCATCGCCGACCAGGCCCGCACCATCCGCATCCCCGTGCACATGGTAGAAACCATCAACAAGCTGCTGCGCACCCAGCGCCGCCTGACCCAAGACTTGAACCGTGAACCCACCAACGCCGAGATCGCCAAAGAAATGGAGATCGACGAGGCCAAGGTGGAGCACATCATGAAGATCAAGCAGGATATCTCGTCCCTGGACGCGTCCATCCGTGACGACGAGGAAGAATCCGTCCTGGCCGACTTCATCGAAGATGAGGACACGATCACTCCCGAAGAATCCGCCACCGGTCAGCTGCTCAAGGAGCAGGTGAAGGACATGCTGGGCGCCCTAACCGAGCGCGAGCAAAAGATCCTAAAGCTGCGCTTCGGCCTGGAAGACGGCAAGCAGCACACCCTGGAAGAAGTGGGCCAAGAATTCAGCGTCACCCGCGAACGCATCCGCCAGATCGAGGCAAAAGCTTTGGCCAAGCTGCGCAAGCACAAGGATGCGCGGAAGCTGCACGATTACATCAAGTAGGCCGCGATAGCTATAGGTGGCCGAGCCGCTGCGTGACGGCGCTGAGTGCGGCCGTACCTGCTACATGTGCGCGGGCCGCATCTTCTCGGCCGAGTCTTGCACGTACGGCCGCTAGGTCGTCTGGTGTGTATGGCGTGCCGCTGTCGGGCGAGGGCAGGTGGCGGCCGTCTATAATAACGTCGAATCTGGATGCCACGCCTTCGTGCATGGCTCGATCACGGTCTCTTATGCGTCGCTCTACCTCTGGCGGCAGGGGTCCTGCTGGGTTGTAGCCACGCACACGTCCGTAGTCGTCAATGTAGCAACTGTCCACACGCGATCTTCCGGACTCGTCGGTTCCTTCCCAGTGGAAAGCCACGCCGGGCGGTACCTTAAACTTAATGTTCGGCTCCTTGGGGAAAGGCCGATAGTGTGCCCACGGTCGACCATCTTCATCCCTGTCGATGACAATCGCGAAGTCTCGGGCTCTAGCCGGCAGGTGCTTACCGACTACGTCGCGGGGAAAGAAGTTGGGCTTGTGTATGGTGGCGGGATCCTGGTCAGGACGGCGGGGCATAGTTTCTACAGTATACCACAAAAATGCGCTTATGTAAATGACTAGTGCCTATAATAGATAATTAACCGCGTCGGCGGAGGAAGAACTTAACGGTGTCGAGCAGAGTGCGGCCCCTCTTCTGTGCCTGCTGATCCTGCTCGGTTGCGGGGCCTGTGCCTAGATGGCTCCACAGCTCTATGGTCTCGGTGCTTGGCGTGTAATCGCCCAGTGTGCGTATCTGGTTGCCGTCTGCTAGGTGTCGGCGGACGGCTACGCGCTCGGCGGCATCTGTTACGTGGCCATCGGTCGCAGTGGGGCGCGCGCCTTGGAAATGTCTGGCGGCTTCCGGGTTTCGTCCGGTTCGTAACATATCGTCCCGGTCTGCGCTGTGTCTCGCGACATGAAAAGCCCCCGTGCGGATACCGGCAGCTCCAAGCACACGCGCCACTCTGTCGTCATCGGTATGCGGCTGCTCAGCCAAGACTTCATTAATACCGCTGGCGTTGGGCCTTCGGGTTGGCAGGACTTCTATTGGATCAGCAAGTGTTGGCATGACTTAATATAAGCATAAAAGCTTATAAAAGTAAAGCAATTGGCTCAAGAGATCTGCCTAGAACTCTTATTCCAAAATGTAGTTAGACGCAACCGTGTACACCTGATACACAGACAGATTGGGATGTAATATACACCGGTCGATCTCCGGCCAGCGGTTGGGGAGCTTGGCAATGTCGGCGACGGGTAGCAGCTGGATGTTTGGGGCGAGCTGCAGCACCGCGGGATCGGTTGGGCCCGCTACATCGTAGACCGTGAACGCATCGTCAAACAGGGGCTCACCGTCGCTTGTGACTACCGTTTTGAGGTGCAGGCTGCGGAAGGTGAATGCGCTGGGCGGCAGGTTCAGGCCGGTCAGTTCCGCAAACAGTCGCGGCAAGGCCGATTCGATCGGCTCGCCGAAGCGGGGTTTGCCGCTGGGTAGGTTGTAGAACGGGCCGTCCGCACCGGCGTGTTCCTTGAGCAAATAGCCGTC
Source organism: uncultured Candidatus Saccharibacteria bacterium (assembly GCA_964603965.1). GTDB lineage: Bacteria > Patescibacteriota > Saccharimonadia > Saccharimonadales > UBA4665 > JAJZCD01. The sequence goes on along the minus strand of CAZRWV010000002.1, from coordinate 10,504 downwards.
GTCAATGTGGCAGACAAGGCCCACAAAGAATGTCTTAAAGCCGGTGTCGTCCAGCTCGGATAGGTCGTAGTGGGTAATGGCCTTCACGCCCTCTGCGGTGATGGCGTAGTGGCTGCCGGTTTTGGTGATTAATCCTTTTTGCGCAAGCTGCTTCAGATGAAATACGATATTGTCATCAAAATCGTACCCGCGCGTGAGTACCGCGAATGGTTGGTTGTTACGTTGGAGTAATCGGTAGAGCAGGATCTTTTGGATGTGGTGCATGCAGCTATCATACCGCCGGTGTAGTCGGCTACACTAGAACGTTTGTGCCGCGGGGCGTTAGAATGCGTGCGTTAAGGAGATTTGACATGACGTTTACTAGTGTGGCAGCGATTTGTTTGCTGGTCGACAAGCTGGAGCGATCGATCGCATTTTATCGAGATGTACTGGGGCTGGAAGTGAATTACACCGAAGGTGGATTTGCGAACTTTAAGCTGGAAGGTACCGAGCTGGCGTTGTTTGAGCGGGGACCTGCCACGACGATGTTCCCGGCCAGGTATATGAAGCCGACCGGTGGGGCGATGGTGTGTTTTCGCGTGTCGGATCTGCCCGAGGCGGCTAGCATGCTGCGGGAACGCGGCGCGGTGATATTCGAAGGGCCCAAAGAAATGCCCTGGGGACAGAAAGTGTTGTACCTGCACGATCCGGATGGCGTTATCATAGAGATATCACAAATGGAGGATACAGCCGCTTGATCACCCTCAAACCACCCCGCTTGAAGTCCGGCGACACAATCGGCGTGGTGGCGCCGTGCCAGCCGGTGCTGCCGCAGTTCCGCGAGCAGTACGAGCGAGGCTGCTCGGTGTTGGAGGGCATGGGGTTTACGATCAAGGAAGGCAAGACAGTTGGGCTGCAGTGGGGCTACCAGGCGGGTACGCCGCAGGAGCAGGCGGGGGACATCAATGCGATGTTTGCCGACCCGTTGGTGCGAGCGCTGATCGCTACCAGCGGCGGTCATTCGGCCATTAGCGTGCTGGAGTACCTGGACTATGACCTGATCCGCGCTAACCCTAAGCCGTTCATCGGCATGAGCGACGTAAGTGTGTATCACCTAGCGTTATATGCGCGCACAGGGCTGGTGGGCTTCCATATGGACGAACTGACCTTTGGTCTGGGATCGAACCGCCCGGGCGGGCGGATGGATGATGTGCCGGCGTTCAAACAGGCGTACCGCGACGTGCTGACCTCTACTGAGCCGCTCGGAACGTTGCCGCATCACGGCCAATGGGAATCGTGGCGCGATGGTGCGGCCGAGGGCGTGCTGATCGGCGGCAATCTAAATTCGATGCTGCGTGCAGCCGGCACGCCGTACCTTCCCGTGGTCGATGACTTTGACGGTGCGCTGCTGTTCTGGGAGGCGGTTGGCCAGCCGCTCCACGAGATCCGTCGGTGCCTGTTCCAACTCAAATACGCGGGGATCCTGGAGTGCGCCGGTGGCATGCTGATCGGTACAGTGTCGGACGTACCGCCGCTGGCAGAAGATGGCATTACCGAGCCGAGTCTGCGCGACATCGTGCTCGAAGTCACGGCTGGTTACGACTTTCCCATCATGGCTGGCCTGGACTTTGGCCACTATACGGTTAATCTGCCCATGCCGGTTGGGGTGCGGGCGCGTATGCAGACGAACGAGCTGGGGTTAGCGCTTATTGAGAGTGCGGCGGTGTAAGCGCTGCTGTTACTGAGCGAAGTGAATTGACGCTAGAATCTCGTCGAGCTTGTTCAACATGTCCTTGGGCGTACGATCGTTTACGATCGTGTAGTCGGCCATGGCTATGGGGCCGCCCTTTTCTAAGTTCTCGATCTCTTCTATGTCGCGTGCCTCGATCTGCTCCGGTGTGTATTTGCGGTGAGCGTCTTTCCGCTCAGCTCCACGACGATAACGTTCTTGACGTGGTGCCGCGATGGCGATTACTAACAGGTTGTCACCGAACGTCTCGCGCAAGTATCGGTACTCTGTCCAGCTGTATAATCCGTCCAGTACTACGCCCCTGGATCCTTCCTTCAATGCAGCTTCAGCTCTCGCGGCAACCCGCTTAGCGAGTACGGCAGGGCCTTCGGCTTTGCGCATGTCCTCACGCACAAACCGCTCGTCCAGCACGTTGTCCAGACCGCGGCGCTGGACTTCCTCGTAGACCATGTTGCCGAAATGGAACATGGGGACGTTATAGTGTTCGGCAGCGTATGTGGTGCAGGTGCCTTTACCGGAGCCTGGCATTCCGACAACGGCAATAACATTAGGGGTGGAGTTGTTCATCGGTCGTATTGTACCGTACGGATGATAAAACACGAAATGCGCTATACTGTATCTGTACTAACGGAGGCAATCAAATGATCTGGTTAATTTTGGCGGTCGTCATCTTTTTGGTGTTGGTTGACGGCTTTTTTGTGGTGCGGCAGCAAACGTCGGCCGTAGTGGAACGGTTCGGCAAGTTTAAACGGGTGGCAGGGAGCGGTTTGAACCTGAAGCTGCCGCTGATCGACCGGATCTCCGGGCGCATCAGTTTGCGTATCCAACAGCTGGACGTGCGGGTGGAGACCAAGACCAAAGATAACGTGTTTGTGTTCGTGGTGGTGAGCGTGCAGTACTACGTGCTGCCAGCAAAGGTGGTGGACGCGTTTTACCGCCTGCAAAACCCGCAGCAGCAGATCACCAGCTTTGTGTTCGACACCGTGCGCGCGCGGGTGCCATCGATCATCCTGGACGACTTGTTCGAAAAGAAGGACGAGATTGCTCAGGCGGTCAAGAACGAGCTGGACAGCGTGATGGACGACTTTGGGTACGGCATCGTGAAGGCGCTGGTGACAGACATCGACCCGGACGCCAAGGTCAAAGCCAGCATGAACGAGATCAACGCTGCGCAGCGTCTGCGCGAAGCGGCTATCCAGCAGGCCGAGGCCGACAAGATCCGTGTGGTGAAGGCTGCCGAAGGTGAGGCCGAAAGCAAGGCGCTGCAGGGGCAGGGCATTGCCAACCAGCGTAAGGCAATTATTGAGGGTCTGCGCGAATCGGTCGAGAACTTTAGCAACGCCGTGGAAGGCACCAAGGCCCAGGACGTGATGAACCTGGTGCTGATGACGCAGTACTTCGACACGATTAGGGACATTGGCCTGAGCGGCAAGAGCAACACCATCCTGATCCCACACAGCCCCGGCGGCATGGGCGACATCAGCGAACAGATGCGGAATGCTATTATTACGGCTGAGCAGGTTAGCAAGAACAATCAGTAGCCTACCACAACGGCGGACTAGGTTATCCTGCGTAGTCAGCGCACTCGTCGTGTATAACGATTGTGCCAAGTGACCCAGGGATCCAGGACCATACTTGTGGCTCGTCTACCACAAAGCGGTCATACATATCGGTGACCATTGCCGTAATCTCGTCGGTCTTTAATGTGCCGTCTGGGTTGGGCACAATAGGCTCGCCAATGTCGACGCGTACCAGCCTGAATGGTTCCGTCTGCTTGATCGTAATGCAAACAGATAGAACGGTCGCGCCGGCAAATTCGGCAGAGCGTAGCGTGTTACGCGCTGCGCGTTCGGCTGTGACGCCGCGAGCTCGAACCCGCTGGTCTAATGTGCCCCAGGCGGTAGTCATTATTGATCCGCCGCCTCTCAGGTATGCTTGCAGGGCGGCAATGTCATCGGGGTGGGCGTGGCGTGATTCGTCTTTGCGCAGAAATAGGACTTGGTCGCTTGGCAGCCGGCGTGCGGGTGGGGTATCTGTCACCAGAAGTCGTAGATCGGGCCGGCACTCAAACAAGTTGATTACTGTTAATGAGTCAAAGTCCGTGGGATGGTTTTTAACTACTACAAGCGGGCCGGTACGGGGTATGTTTTGCTCCCCGGCTACTTCCATAAGGTCGATGAATATGGGCAGGGTATCTTTGCACCTATCGGCAAAGGGTCGTTCTGCGCCGCCGACAAGGGCGTCAACAATCTCTTCCTGCAGGGCAGGAGGTGTCCGGTGGGGCGTCTCACCCGTAAAATCACTCATCGACTATATTATACAACAATTAGACGCCAAATACTATACCGTCTAACGTTGCTTCAATCTGAGACTATCCGGGATGGCGGTATAGGTCGCAACTCTGGGATAGCTACTGTAATCCGGTCGACGTCGGATGCCCTCGTCCAGCAGTGAGTACAGTTGGCGAAAGGCGTCGGCTATAGGCGCACTCTCTATAACCATGCCCATCGCTCGCTCGCCGTACTGGACTATCGACAGCTTATCGCCATACACCGTCCACTCAACGGGGGCGGTGTAGTCGCCGCTTTCGATCCAGGTACGGCGCAGTAACATAGTTGCGTCAGATTCTTGGACGGGCATGCGTTCGTCCTCTGGCAGCTCTACGGGGAGTCTGTCGTGCATGATGCCTTCGCGCGGTATGCCAAGCCGCGGAAACATATTGCGGATTTTGTGCAGCTCGCTGTAACTGAGTGTTTTATAGTCGTTGATACTAAATATGAACCGCACCGGCTGGTTGGTGGCCAGCTGGTCTTTACTGATTTTGATCAAGCCCTCAGCACCTTCGTAGTAGCGAATGCTAGGGCGTTCGGAATGTTTGAAGTAGTAGTCGAGGAGGTGGGGGAGCTCGGTGTTCAGCCGGCGCTCCTTTTGCCGTATGACCTCTGCTTGCTTATGTACGAACTGCTCAAGTGCCGCTGGGCTGGCGGCGGCATACCGGAATTTCCCGCGGTTCGGTTCCTTTAGGGCCAGGCCCAACTCCACTAGTTTGTCGAGAACTTTATAGCCGTTGGTGCGGCTTTCGCCGATCGCCTGTGCAATGGCGGGGGCAGTCTGAGGTCCGGTTTCGATCAGAGCCACATATGCAGCCGCTTGTACTTTTGCAAGTCCTATGTCTTCTAGGAAGTGTACATCCATACAGTTATATGATAGCAAATATTTATATGTCTGTGAATATATCCTTCACACAGAGCAATTATAAGCATTGCTTTATGTAGAAAAACTTTTAGAGTATGCGCTGTGAGCGCCTATCCAGGGCTCTTGTTCTATACATGATTAATCTTCAAGAAAAGGAGAATTCCACACATGCGCGAACCAGGCGGACCTGCACAACAACCGCAGACAATGGAGCAGATGACCCATATTTTGGCTACCGAGCTGGGACCCGAGATACCTGTTCAACTCACTGCTAGGGGTTTTGATGAGCAGGTGGTATCGGTGAATATGCCGGAGGGCGGGACCTACGTCAGACGAGAAGCTGATGGTTCGCTAAACTATAGAGTAGGTTGTATGTCGAATGGCTTGGGCGTGACGTTTGATCGCAAGACAGAGACCATCGAGGTTACGCAAGGACAGCTGGGCTGTCGCATCGCTCGTTCCTATAACGCAAGCGGTACGACTGATATCGTTACGGTTTCGGCAACGCCAGACGAGGTACGCGGACGCGTCCGGCAGGCATTGCCCAGCGGCGACCGTAGCGGCCTCCAGGAAAGCACGGGGCGAATTCTCGATACTACGGAGATCAACGGTCGTTCCGTAGCCGAGGTCGAGGATGGACTTAGAGACCGTACCTTTGGTTGGGCACCGAACAATCGCCTTGGTCGCAACGAAAGTCTGATAGAGGCGCTCGCGACGGCTAACGAGCATGTAGTCGGTAGCGGCTACACACACGAACAGCTTGCAGAGCCGCTCTTTTTCATGCTCGATCAGTACGTTCATGGTTCTCACGAACCAGGGCAGCTCGCAGAGTATAACGGCAGGACCTACAGAATAGAAGGTGACAATGGTCGGCAGCCTGACAAGTCGGCGATTAGCGGAAAGTCAGAGTGGATTATGCTCATCAGGGTTGTTGACGTAGAAACCGACGCGACTCTGCAGTTTGACGCGCTCAACCCCACAGAAATCAAGGAGCATGGTTTTTATGGCGGAACTGGAGAGGGTGTGACGCGGCACGTCAGCCCGGGGGCAATAGCCACCGTCTTTAACTTGCGGCCTCAAAATAGCTAATCGCTCGCTAGGGTTTTAGGCTGCGAACTTCGGCAAAGTAGCACGGACCTTCACGGGTCCGTGCTTTTGTATAAGCCGGCGGGCACTGTGGCGGCGGGTGTGGCGGTGGAATAGACGTACCGACGTGTATAGCGCGGCTGCGGTGGCGGCGGTCAACCAATCCCAACCAGTTAAGGACGCACTGCCGAACCACGGTTGTAGCACAGGGTTGTAGACGACATTTAGGATGCAGAAGATCGAGATGGCGAAGGCGGCGAGCAACTTTTTGTTGCTCCAGAGCTGGCGGCTAAAGAGCTTGCCTTCGGAACGGACCAACAACAGGTTGACGAACTGGCAGAGCACGATGGTGACGAATGTGAGGATGCTGGCGGCTAGGTAGGGGCCGTTGCCGGTGCCGAGGTTGATGGCGCTGATGTGGTGGCGTGGGAAGAATAGCAGATAGTTGGTGTAGGCGAGGACGGCGGCAAGCAGGCCAAAGCCCACGAACTCCGCTACGGTTGTGCGGTTGATGAGGTGGTTGTGCGTGTCGCGCGGCTGGGCGTGCATGAGGCGGCCGGCGGCTGGGTCCCAGCCCAGGGCCGTGATGGGCAGCATTTCGGCCACCAGGTCGATGGCCAGAATCTGCACGGCAGTGATGGCGGATGGGATACCCCAGATGGCGAAAGCGGCCAGGCCGATCAGTACGGTGAGCAGCTCGCTCATGTTGTCGGTGAGTACGCAGCGCGCAGCGCGCTTGATGTTTTGGAAGGTCAGGCGGCCTTGTTCGACGGCGCTCATCAGCGTAGCGAAGCTATCGTCTAGCAAGACGATCTCGGCGGCCTGTTTGGCCACGTCGGTGCCGGTGCGGCCCATGGCTACACCGATATCGGCGCGCTTGAGGGCTGGTGCGTCGTTGATACCGTCGCCGGTGACAGCCACTACATTGCGGGCTCCGGCCTTGGCAATTTCCACAATGCGCAGCTTGTCTTCGGGGCTGACGCGGCTAAAGACAGCACCGCCGCGAGCCAGCAGGTCGAGCACCTGTGCATCGTCTAGCGCGGCTAGCTCTGTGCCGGTAACAACGGTGATATTGCCGGCCGATAGATTAGCCTTACGAGCAACGGCCGCCGCGGTAGCAGGATAATCACCGGTGACGATGGAGATGCGAATGTGGGCGTCTTGTGCTGCTTGCATGGCGGCCGGCACGTCGGGGCGCAGCGGGTCGACCATGCTGACCATGCCTAAAAAGGTCAGCTTTTGCTCGGCGTCTTCCAGGGGCTGTTTGAGCGGGTCGAAGCCGCGTGGCAGGACGCGGTAGGCAAACGCCAGGTTGCGCTCGGCGGCTGCGGCGTGACGTTCGTTGTATTCCGCAAAGTACGCGCGATCGGCGGCAGTAAAGCGGCGGGTGTGGCCGTGGTCCCACAAGCTGGTGCTGGCGGCCATGACGGCCTCCGGCGCCCCTTTTACAAAGGCATATAGTTGGCCATCCACTTCGCGGACACTAGTCATGCGCTTGCGAGCACTGTCAAATGCGTATTCTTTGCGCTCGGGGAACAGGTTGTTGAGTGCGTTGGGTTCCAATCCGGCTTTGCGCGCTAGGGTGATAAGTGCACCTTCGGTAGGGTCGCCCACAACGTGCCACACGGGATTGTCGGCGTCGGGCGGGTTGACCTCGGCATTGCTGGCCAGGGCGCCGGCTTCGAAGAAAAGCTGTAGTTCCTTGAGCGCTTGGCCACCGATTGGTCGTCCGTTGGCGCTGCAGACGGCACCGTTCAGCTCGTATCCCGTGCCCGACACGGTGTATTCGGTGCGGCCGATAATGGCGCGGGTGACGGTCATCTGGTTCTGAGTAAGCGTACCCGTCTTGTCGGTGGCAATGATAGTAGCCGCGCCCAATGTTTCTACGGCAGACAGCTTTTTGACCAGTGCTCGTTTGCGGGCCATCTTGCTGGCGATCTGGGCCAGGGTGATGTTGACCTCGGCTGCCAGGCCGTTCGGGATCATAGCGGCGGCGATGCTGATGCCGAATAGCAGTGCGCTCTTCAAACCAATGTTCGATTGCAGTTGTATCAATGTGAGGATGGCGGCCAATAGCAGGGTGCCTTGGGCGATGCGTACGCCTAAGTGGTTCAGCTCGCGCTGGAGCGGCGAGCTATCAGTGTGGGCGGCTTGGCTCAGCGAAGCGATGCGACCAAGCTCGGTGTTCATGCCGGTACTAACGACCAGTGCGCGGGCGCTGCCGATGGCGACTGTGGTGCCCATGTAGAGTGTGTTATGCCGTGCGCCGATAGGCACGTCGCCAGTTATGGCGTGTTTGAACTTGCGAGCGGGCTGGCTTTCGCCGGTCAGGGCAAAGTCGTTGGTGGCCAGCTCATCCTCGACCAGGACGCGGCAGTCGGCCGGTATATTATCGCCGGCTTCGACGATGATGACGTCTCCTGGCGCTAGCTCGCTGCTGTCCATGTCGTGCAGCCTGCCACCGCGCAGCACTTTAGCGCGGGTAACTGCCAGCTGTTCCAGGCTGCTTAGCAGACTCTCAGCCCGGTATTCTTGCACCAGTCCCACAACAGCATTGATGAGCGCGATCAGGAGTAGGATAACGGCCGTTCGGATATCGTGCAGATAAGCTGAGATACCGGCGCTGGCCAGCAACAGCAGCACCAGCAGATTCTTGAACTGCCTGCCAAAGAGTAGCCAGAGCGGCGCGTGCTTGGCACGCTCCAATCTGTTTGGCCCCACATGGTGCAAGCGGTCGGCGGCCTCGGCCTGCGTTAATCCTTCGGCTCCGGTGCGCAGGTCGTCCAGCGCCTGGGCGGGGGACATGCGGTAATAGGGGAGTTTGTGCCCATCCATTTGTTTAGATTATACCGCGAGACGCGCTTTTTGCTTACGGTATACTAGAAGCATGATGCGGTGGTTGTACGACAAACTGGCTCGGGCGCTGGCGGTGCTGTGTGCGGTGTTTGTAGTATTGTCGTTTGCGTCAACCGTGTACGCGTCGCCGTTTGGACAAGGCGTGTTCGGTGCGGATGTGCCGTTCGGATCGCTTACGAGCATGTCGATTGCGCTTGGCGGCGACGTGACGCTGAATTTACTACCGAGCGGCGGCAATTTTAGCGGTACCGGCTCGCACATCCTTACGGTTACCAGTAACGACGTGGTGGGATACAGTCTCTATATATACAGCGCCGGCAGTACCGACATGGTGAATGGCACCGATACGATTCCGGCCAGCGGTAATGGCAGCGCTGCGCCGCTCAGCGTGGACAGTTGGGGCTACAACACCGACGGATCATCTAACTTTATGGGTATGACCACGCTGCCTACGTTGCTCAAGACGGCTCTGGGACCATACAAAGCTGGCGATGACACCACAGTTACGTATGGTGTATTGGCCGATCCGGCCAAGGCCAATGGCGACTACGCGGTATCGGTGACGTATACGGCGGTGTCGCTGAATTATTGATCGATGGAAGAGTCGGTGTGGGGTGAATCCGCGTGTGATTGTCTGGGCTTGCCACGCGGCAGACGGCGGCGTGCCAGCTGGCCGGCGAACAGCAGCCCTGCCAGCAGCAAGGCAATGAACCATGGTGGAATGAACACTACCCAGTGCTGCGCTTGTACCTGCTGGCCTTGGTCGGTGCGGTAGCCGAGTGTCAATTTGTAAACACCGGGCAGCACCGGCGCAGCGACGGTGCCGGTCAGCACACGTGGTCTGCCGGGCATGAGCAGGTGGGCATCGGGTGTGCCGGCGGGTTTGGTGAGCCAGCCATGCAGCCGGCCGCTACTATAGGCAAAGAAGTGGACATTACCGGTGTTGAGCGCCTGCAGACTGTAGTTGATGTTGCTAAACGCCAGACCCGGCGCACGGGCAGTTTGTAGTTGGCTGGTACGTATTAGCTTGCCGCCCACGGTCACGTACAGCAGATCAGTGGCCTGGACGGTGCTGTTTAGTCCGCCGGTGTTTAGTTGGGCGCTGGCAAACAGGGTGTAATATTGTCCGCCGGGCGCGCTGTCCGCCGGCACGCGTACATTGAATGGAATCTGTCGCCGCTCATCCGGCTGCAGGCTAACAGCCGGTAGCTCCAGATGCAGCCAGTCGTTTTTGGGCTGGTTGAACGTGTAGTCATAGGTGTAATTAGCAACAGAGAATTGTTTGACAGACAGCGTGACATCCATCGGCTTGTCCGATAGATTGGCCACGGTAAAGTTGCCGCTGGTGTTGCCTCCGGCGTCGACCGACAAAAAGTCGCGGACGGGTGTGATGAGCAGGCCCTTTGGCCCCGAAGAAGTACTAGCAGATGTATTTGCCGCCTGGACGATGCCCGGCAGCGCGGCGTAAAACAACAGAATAAGCATGGCAATAACGATACCCAAGCTGTGCCAGTATGACCGAGCGGTTCTAAACATAGGGTATTACCTGCAGCAGACGCTCCTTGGCTTAGCTAACCATCCAAATTGTGGCGACGGCTCCATATACGAGTGGGCTACCAGTGACGTCGCCGATTTTGG
>CAZRWV010000001.1:0-46723 GCA_964603965.1 uncultured Candidatus Saccharibacteria bacterium | reverse complement strand
TCGCATCTGCCGCTATGTTGTTAGTCGTGATGGCCCCATCCGCGATCAGGATACCCGTAATCGAACCGTTGGCAATGTCGTCGCTTGTGATAGCGCCGGCCAGGATTTTGGCGCCGGTAATAGCGTCGTCGGCGATAGCGCTGCCCGTCACCGCTCCAGCCGCGAGCGCGTCGGGCGTAACCGAATTGTCGGCCAGACGGTCGCTTGTTACCGCCCCAGGACCTAACAACGCAGTTGTGATGGCACCATCTGCGATGTGAGCCGTACCAATAACTCCATCGGCTATCTGGGAGCTACCGACCGAGCCGTCCGCCAAAAGTGGCCCAGTAATCGCGCCACTGGCAATATTATCAGTGCCTATAGTTCCGTCAGCAATCAGCGCACCAGTAACAGCGGCGGCCAGAATGTGCGCCGTACCTATGGCACCCGGCGCAATCTTATTACCCGTAATCGACCCGTCAACCAACTGCGATACGCCCACGGACCCATCCGCGAGTTGCAGGGCACCAATCGAGCCGTCGGCCAGCAGCGGCCCAGTGATTGCCCCCAGCGCTACATTCGCCGTCTGCACCGCACCATCCGCCAGTTCCGTGCTCGTAATCGAGCCGGGTAAGATAACGCCGGTCGTGTTGAGCAACGTTTCAAGCGTCGGCGACAGGTCGTCAAGGTTGATCTCACCGTTCAATACCGGCAAGGCTTGTAGAGCCTGCAGCTGGGCGAGCAGCCCGTTCAGATCAACCAGATCATTCAGGCGGGGAAGTGTCAGCTGCAGATTGTTTAGCAGCGAATCCACCACCGAAGGGTTCAGATTGTCCATAGTAATCGTCTGCGGAGCAATCTTGGATCCGGTAATTGCGCCCGTAACCATAGGCATCAGTTGTGCACTCGAGATAGAAATTTCTTGAATGGACGAGGCGTCGACATCGGGCAGCGTCACATTGGTCGTACTGTCGGTCTGACTAGCTGGCGATGTCAGCACCGGCCGCCGCGTATACGCAATCAGATGCAACGACAACAGCAGGCCGCCAAGCATCAGCACGCTCAGCACCGCTACATACCATAGAGCACGTGTGTTTGTTTGATCGCTACCACTGTTTGCCATACTAACCTCATTGGTAGTGTAGCGCCCAGTTATTAAATGCTCATGAAATCCGGCTAAAGCCGCTTGAGGTATAAAAATGACACCTTGCGGTGCCTGTTACATTTGCCAGACTTCGGCGCTAATTCGCTCTGCGCCGTAATTGGTAATTTGGAGCGTGAGCTCGTAGGTGCTCATCCGGCCCATCGGGGTAGCAATATGTGATGTAATGCTTTCCGGATCCTCGGGTTCAGGGGTCAGGTGGACACAAAAGCCTTTGGCTGGATTATCGGCGCTAAAGAGACCAAGCGACAAGCGGGACTGCTGTCGCGGCTTGACATCCAGTTTACCAACGTAACGAGTAAAAACACTGCCTTGGGGCTGCGGAGCCGAGGCGCGAGATCGGCGCTTCGGTTGCTTGACTAATGTCCCTTTGACCATGGTTATCGTTATCCTTTCTGTTATTGCTGTAGGATCACAGCTTGAACAGCTTCTCTAAAGGTGATACGATAACCGTTTGTAATACTTTATTACTTAACGTTCCGTATCACTATCCATATGTTACCTCATACATATGGAAACATACAAGAACATTTTTTAAGGATTTCAGTTTTACCTTTATGCTTTACTTCAAGAAGAATGAACTAGCAGAAACGTATCATGTATCTGAAAAAACGGTCTCGAACTGGATTCAGGAAGCCAAAGCCGGCAAATTAGACCTGCAACTGCATCAAGCACACAATCGCACCTGGATAGCGAATACTACTAGAAACATCACCCTCATCGAAGAGCTAGTGGAAAGCCGGCGCAAGTTTCGCAACACTCGTGGCGTCAAGGTTATTAGTCCCAAACCCGACTTTTACCAACGTTATAACCAGCAACAAATCTTCGACATTGCGTCCAACCTGGACATTCACCGGGAGATACCATTCCAATACGGGTACTTCAATGGTGGTGCCACATATTGGGACGAGTACGCCCAGCGTCTGGTGTCAGAAAAGACATCAAACAATCTCTACAACAGCATGACGCACTTGCGAATCAGTCAGGACTACATCGACCATCTGCTAAAAAACTATGACCACGTAAACGTGATTGATGTTGGGCCGGGCAATGCCTTGCCGGTTAAAAACCTACTGCAACACCTATTGGAAAGTGGTAAGTTGAATCGCTACATGGCCGTGGACATTAGCCCCGCCATGCTGCAATTGGTACAGCACAACATAGACTCATGGTTTGGTGGCCAAGTTTCATTTACGGGTTACCAGGCGGATATTAACTATGATCGCTTCATTAGTATATTGACGGAAGATGCACTGAGCGAACAGGCTGACAAAACCATTGATGTGATACTTGCCCTAGGCGACACGTTCTCGAACTTCCGATCGGCTGACGGCGCGCTGAGGGCCATACACGATAGCATGAACCGCAATGATTTATTCGTTTTCGACCGTAAGCTCGACACCGAAGCGGCCCGCCGCTACTTTGACTTTAACATCGGCACTAAAACGTCATTAATAGACGCAAAATCAAAGATGGTCTTGGATCTTCTGAATATCGACGAGTCATTTTACGATGTCGAGGCTGGCTACGACCCAGAGCGGCGCCAACGCTATATCCAGATACGGCTTAAAGTCGCGCTCACCATAGATTTTACTTTTGAGAAGGGCATGCGTGCCGTAACGCTCAACAAAAACGAGACTATCCTGCTTTGGCGCTCGCGTCACCAAAACGTTCCAGAAGTACTCCAACAGCTCGACCGCAATGACTTCGACGTCCTACACACCAGTCTGACCGAAGACAAAGACTACCTGCTCAGCATCTCTCGTGTGAAGAGCGAGCACGCCTAGGTCGGGCCCATGCTACCGCTGCCGGAAAATCACATACCGGTACACAAAGAAGTTCCACGAGGTCATCAGCACCAGTGCGATGGTGCGCGTGACTATTAGATTGTCCGCAGGCAAGATCGACACGAACGCAACGGTGAAGACCCAGTTCCAGGCGTTGAGCAACGCATAGAGCGTCCCTTGGCGGCCGATGGCCTTGAGCTCGCGGCTGAATTCGCGGAACGCTACCAGTTTTTGCAGGCCAAACGCGATGCAGAAGCCGATCAGGAACGATACTGCCGTCGCTAAGCTACGTGAGCCGGTCAGGTGGTATAGCGCCAGCAGCGAGCTCAACTCCACCGCATACGACGAACCGCCCACGAACACGTACCGTACCCCGGTGTGCTGGTCAAACAGCCGCCGGACGTGGGCGATCGAACTACTCAGCATGATCGCGCACCGATTCCACGATGTACAGCGGCCGACCCTGTACCTCGGTGTAGATCCGCCCGATATAGCTGCCCAGCACGCCCAGCATCACCATTTGCAGACCGCCGATGAGCAAAATCGCGATTACCGTGAACGTCCAGCCGGAAATTACCTGATCGGGGTAGAGGATTTTCATGCCTAGCGCATACAAAATGCCTAAGAGGCTAAAGAAAGAAAACGTATAACCGATGCGGCTGATCAGCTTGAGCGGCGTCGACGAAAAGCTGAGGATGCCGTCGGCAGCAAACCGCACCATCTTCTTGAACGGATAGCCGGTAACACCGGCGTGACGCTTATCACGGTCGAACAGCACAGCGGTTTGCTTAAAGCCAATGTAGCTGACCATGCCGCGTAGGAACCGGTTGTGCTCGCGGAACTGCTTGAGCGCCCCGACCACCTTGCGGTCCACCAGCCGGAAGTCACCGGTGTTGCGCGGGATGTCGACGTCGGCCACGCGCCGTAGCAAGCGATAAAATAGGCTGGCGGTCAGCTTCTTGAACCAGCTGTCGCTGCGCGTCCGGCGCTGAGCATATACCACGTCGAAGCCTTGCTCCCACTTGTCGATCAGCTGCAGACTCACGGCCGGCGGATCCTGCATGTCGCTATCCATAATGATCACCGCGTCGCCCACGGCGTAGTCCAGCCCGGCGGTCACGGCCAGTTGGTGGCCAAAGTTGCGCGCAAAGTTGATCACCCGCACCCGCTCATCCCGCGCTTGCAGGGCATACAGCTTGGCCAGCGAATCATCGCGGCTGCCGTCGTTAATAAAGATCAGCTCAAACTGGTAGCTCTCGCTCTTGGCCGCCAACACCTCCTGCATGGCGTGGTGCAACAGGTCAATGTTTCCCGACTCGTTATAAATCGGGAACAGATAGGTTATGGTTTTCTTTTTCATCCTAGCTCTATGATACATTAGGAAGCGGATGCGAAGCATAAAAATCAACTGGACGTCGGTGTGGGTGCGATCGCTCGGCATCGCGCTGGGTTGGCAGGCGTTTATGACGGCCGCCGGCTATCTGTTGGAACGTCACTTTGCTGCTGATCCGTCCACGATCAGTCTGCTCAACCACACCAGCCATTGGGACGGTGGCTGGTTCTTGTCCATCATCACAGGCAATGGCTATGTGGTGAACAATGCCGCACCGGTGTTCTATCCGTTGTTTCCGCTGGCCGTATTGTTGGTGCAGGCCATTAGTTTTCACGCCCTGAGTGTTCTAGCGGCCGCACTAGTGGTCAACACCGTCTCGTTGTGGCTGGCAATCATGGCACTCGTGCGCATAGCCGAGGCGTTCGACCTTGGCCGCTACAAGTGGCTGATGGTCGGGCTGTTCTTGGCGTTCCCGACGGCACTCTTTATGCACTTTTTCTACGCCGAGGCGCTGTTCTGTGCCCTGGCATTCTGGGCATATCTGTTCGCGCTGCGGCGCCAGTGGCTGCGCATGGGCATTCTGCTGTGTCTGATTATGATCGTCAAGATACCGGCGCTGCTGGTGATCGGCCTGTGTACGCTGGAGTTTATGCGCGCCCATGATTGGTCTATCAAACGGCTGGTCAACCCTCGCATCTTGGCCTTCGCGCTCGTGCCGTTAGGCTTTATTGGCTACGGGCTATACCTGCAAGCCACCCGCGGCGACTTTCTGGCCATGGTCCACGGCTACCACGCCACCAGCGACTGGTCGTACCACAAGTTTAACCCGTTCTTTCCGCGCGCCATTATCCATAGCTGTGGCGAGGTGGTGTACAAACTGCTCGGCACGAACGGCGAGGCCTGGTCGGTTGTGCTAGTCAACGCCATACTGCCACTTGCAGCCCTGGGACTGTTAACGCTCGCGTCTCTGCACTGCATCATCGTCATCCGCGGCAAAACGCTGCCGCTCGGCATCGCCGGCCTGGCCTCCGTGGTATTCTTTACCGTCAATAACAACACCGTGTCGGTGCACCGCTACGTGCTGCCGTGCCTGGTGGTCTATCTGGTGCCACTATTTCTGCTGCGTGCCTACGGGACACGCAAGTGGCTGCCGGCTGCGCTTGGCGCACTCGTGGTCGTAGGTATCGCTATGCAGGCAATTTTGTATATGTTCTTTGTGAGCGGGCAGTTTGCGGGGTAAGCTAGCGAACGTGGAACTCGCGGATCAGTTCGTAAACCGCACCGTTGTCGTCAGCCTTGTATACGCAAACTTTGTCTAGATCAAACGATAGGTTAACTGCGGGAAGCGCCGGGAATTCTGCCGGCACGCCGCCTTCCTGGTAGCGGGTGAGGGTTACGTGTGGGCGGTACAGATTCCGTGCCAAGTCATAGCCGGTTTCGGCAGCGTTTTGTTGCTGTTCGGCAGTGTAGGGTGTAAAGTAGCCCTCCTCGTAAGGGTTGCCCGGGTTGATGCGCAGATCAGACACGGCCGTGATCAGCGATTCGTGCAAGCCCATAAACGCATCCGACTTGCGGTAAGACACCTCCATGTAGCGCCCAGCGGTCATAAAGTAACCGGTATGCTCGCAGCGGAACGACGACGCGGTTTTCAGTGCACTTTCCACACCTTGCACGACTTTGTCGATGTCCGCATCAGCGAACCGCGCCATATACGCCGTCATGTGAGCAAACTTATCGCCGCCCAGCACAAACAGCGTATCGTCGCTCTTGAGCGACTGGCTGATTAACACACACTCCGCGCCAACGCGCTCGTCGGGAATTACGCAAACGTTGATGATGGTGGAATTGTCTGGTTTTGTCATGGTAGTACTATACCAAAGAAAGATTCTCCGGGAAGCTAGTCCGTGGGCTCGTCGGAGTACTCTGAGTACATTACACCCTCACCAATCAGCCCGATCACACGCCGCACCTGGGGAATCATGTTTTTGGGCAAGTCGTTCACCGGATACCATGCCACGTGGTCACACTTGTGCGACTCCGCATTGCGCGGTTCGCCTTGCCACTTTCGTACCTCAAAAAACAGCTCGATTCGCTCGACAGTCGTTGCAGTACCAAGCCGGTGCGTTACATGTGCTAGGCGAAAATCGGCAGGGTCTACGTCAACATCAAGCTCTTCTTTTGCCTCACGCGCAGCAGCTGCGGTCGCAAGCTCGTTGCCATCCAGATGGCCGGCCGGCAAGCTGTAGTTACCGTCATGATAGCCCGTGTCTTTACGCTGTGCCAGTAGTAGCTTACCGCCGTTGCGGAACAAAATGCCGATCACAACCCGCATCCTAAAATATTTAGTCGCCTGCGCCATATGCTAACGATAGCATAAAAATTCCGTGACCGCGCTAGAGCGCTTTTCGGAACGAATGGCTACACGTGCACTAGCACTTCACGCAAATCATTGATGCGGTAATCGCCACCGTCAGCCCGGAAGGCGTAGCCAGGGTGGGCATACAGATACGCCTTGGCCTTGGCATACTCAGCCAGACGTAAGTCAGTCGCCGAGTCGCCGATTACAATAACATCTTCGAACAACTTGCCGTTCATGTAGACACTCAGGGCATCCTCTTTGCTTTTCATAGCCTCTTTGGCATGGGCGTTCACGGCAAATGCATTCAGCTCGTTAAAATAATGCTCCATTGCCAGTGCCTTCATAAAAAGCGGTATCGTGGACGGCACAGTGTTGGAGATCAGGATTTGTGCATGTGGGCTACCGGCGATCATCTGCAAAACATCGTGGGCATGCGTTGTGGGGCGCATATGCCGTGCAATAAGGTCGGTATTATCATCGGATAGCCGAAAACTAAGCCGCTGCAGCTCCATGTGCTTTTCGTGGGATTCCTCCGGAAGAAGCGTCTGGAAATACTCATACCACTTGAGCCCGTACAGGCTGCGCGAATCCTCCGCCAAGAAGCGCTGCGTATAGCCCAGCTGTTCGAGCGCCATATTCGATAGCTCGATTACCGCATCTTCGTTGCCTTGCTCTAGCGTCCCGTGAAGATCCCAAACAAACAGCTTCATATAGGTAACTCTAGCATAGCAAACTTATTTCTCGATCACCACAAACTCACCGTCTCTCAGGGCATGCAGTGGCAGCGAGGTGTCACCGTAAGCGGCCAAGTCGTCATATGCTTTCTGCCAGTCGACCGGCCCACGCGAGTCTGTATCACTCCAGGCTGCTTTGAAGTGCGGCATGAACTTGATAGGTAGAATACTTAGTCCATCCATAATCTGCCGCCAGCTGGGTGAGTAAAAACTCGTTGATAGGGAGTTAGAACTGGCAGAGCTAGTGGCAACCACCTTGCCGTCAAATATCTTTGGCAAGTCAAATTGCCGCAACCAGTACAACGCTAGGTGGTTCTCGCCGCTATGCATGTAAATAGCATCCGCTTTGGCGCACTGTTCGGCAAAAGTATCGGGCATGGCTAGGTCGGCTTCCAGCGTAACGTCCTCCGGCAGTAGCGCACTAAAATCAGCCTTGTATTTATGAAACTTCGATTCCCAGAACTCACGTGGGTCGGCAAAGAAGCAGTACAGGAGCTTTGGGTTATTGCCCAGTCCCTTAAGCATCTCGTTTACGAACGCACGTCCCTTGTCTTCAGCGTGGCCCAATCCACCGGAACCGATAACGTATTTGGTCATACCCCAATCATACCAAAACAAAAAAGACTTCCGAAGAAGTCTTTCCTAACGCTTATATATGGCTAGGGCGGAGGGATTCGAACCCCCGAATGCTGGGACCAAATCTTCAGATAAGATTTTGTCCCCCGAAAGAGATATAACATAGCTTCGTTATTCGAAACGCTGTCAGGTTTTGAAAGTACTGAATTCATATTAACACAACGAACTGTTTTATGCAATAGCGATTTGCTGTCTTGGGCAAGCGTAAGGAGTTACATATCGTAATGTAGTCATTTTCTGGACATTCGAGATATTGAAACGGCACGCTAAATTTGTTATAGTAATAGTGTTCCACGACGCTCATATCATGACTCTCATTGCGAGGTTAGTCATGATAACAATCGTGACGAAACCCCGGCCATCACCGGGGTTTTCTCGTTAAAAGTGTAGGCAGGCTTTGTACGGCCACCGGGGCACTTAAAAGAACCTGGCACACACCTTAACAAGTAGGCAGATGTTCCCTGGGCGGTTCGATTCCGCCGGTGAGCCCCTCGTATGACGCGTGGAAGAGGGCGAACAGTGGTCTAGGGGTGCACCTGTCTATTTAATAAGGCCACAAGTACAAACAACGTTTAGTGCTATCGTAAAGCGCCTGGCGGTCCGGTGGTATTCACTGGAGCTGGACAAGCGAGAGGGTTAAAGCTTGCATACCTTAGTCATTTAACAAATAAGGTTGGTTTATTTCAAACACTCTACCGTCCCTATACGGTACCTCACAGGGGTTTTGGAATGGATCACTTTCGTTAATCTGACTAAGGTGTTTAGGTTTGAATGGAAAAAATCTCACCGGATTGTCAGCAGAATGTAAGGTGCCTGCTCCCGGAGGGGAATAAAAAGTCAGGTTTCTTTGACGTAGGCCAAATATTTTAACATAACGAAGCAAAAGTGTCAGTGACAACTTCACCCCTTGCACAACAGGGGTCAACAGATATATAAATGACAGTACGTAATCAGAGGAGGGCGACAACACTACATAACGGGCACCTGTAGAGAAGTGGTGGGCATTAGTCGTTTTCCAATGAACAAAAATCTATAACTTCACGCTTGCAGAGGGCAACTACTCAGGTATTATACTGGGTTTACTATGTGCGTACTCCGCAAGGTTTCCACGCACAAGTTTTAAACCATATAGCGCCGAGTTTGCCCTAGTACGGTCAAGTCAGGCTGGACCGCAGCAAGCAATCTCTATTCTAATCCTGGATTACACACCTTACGGGAATAGAAAGGCTGCTACATGGTTATTTCTGAGGCTTTTCAACTCTGCATATTCAAGAAGCACCAGGACGGTGCTAAGTTGAAGACCCTCACAAATTACCGGTCAACAGTTAACAGCTTGGTTAAAGCATGTGGTGACATGCCCGTGGAGCTGATTGATGAGACTGTCATCATGCGCTGGCAGCTATTCAGGGAACAGCAGGGCCACAAGTCTTCTACTGTGGCTCATGACATATCTAGGCTGCGCGAAGTGCTCAAGTACCTACACAAACGCAACGTCAAAGTCATTAGTTTCCGGGATGTTGAGATTCCACGGATATTCATCGAGCCAAAAGATCACGTTGCTCCGACCGAGGCCCGGCAGATGATCGACTACGCTACCAATACCAGGGATAAAGCGTTAGTGGCAGTCCTATGGAGCAGCGGTAGCCGTATATCCGAGGTGCTGAGCCTGAACCGGGACGCATTGCATGACCCAAAGCCCAAGGTAATTGGTAAGAACAGTAAAGAAGTGGTCGTGCGCCTGGACGACACAGCACGACACTGCATAGCGGAATACCTGGACGAACGAGGCGACAGGCTACCAGCCCTATTCATATCGTCCCAGATGCGCCGTATGACCGTGCAACGTGCCGAGCAGATAGTAAACCAGATTGCCGGCGAGCTTGGTGTGGCGCGGCCGGATGGGACGGAAAAGAACATCACACCCCACTCGTTCCGCAGGGGACTCGCTACTGACATGGACCTAAACGGAGCAGGGATTGTGGACATCCAGGTCGCATTAGGCCACACCAACATTTCTACTACGCGTGGGTATATTAATGTCCACGAAAAACGCGGGGATGAAGCGCATGCCCGTTTCCACACTAAGGTCTAGATTTCTCGTTACGCTTATGCTACACTATGGGTATTCACCCAATCTCTCTTTGAGCCTACAAGCAGGTTCTCTAATAATTTAGTCATCGCACGGGCGACATTTGCGCGCCCGGCCTTTTTAAAGGAGTGATCGTACCTTAATAACTTCATGTTGTAGGTTTTTGTATTTTTTGTTAATTGTTGAATTTTAAACACCTCCCAAAACTCCAACCCACCTCACACATAAGAAAGTCTCTTACTACACGTAGCACCCTTTCATATCACTCCTGCTACGTTGAAACAGCCCAGTGTAGTCCGTGCGATGCCTAAATAAGTTATTAATGAGGTGCACTGTGAAAATAAAGCAGGCTTGTCTACAAAGTATCGATGGTCACGAAATGCTACTTACCTGGTTAGACGTTCGTCCTGGCCTAAAACCCGGCAGCATTATCTCTCTCGCTGACTTCAAGCCCGAAAAGAAATGGGTAGTCCAGGAGTTATACCAACACGAGCACGACGCTACTGACTTTGATTTCCACCGCAAGTGGGACAACAACAATTATGATCATCACAAGGGGCTGGGCGTATGAAAAGACTGAACATTAGCCTAGACCTTAATCCCCAAATTGAGCAGGCAGCGCTAAAAGTGGCTCCACTCTACCGGCTGTTTGGCTGGAGCTGGTCCGATACTGGCGTACCGACAGCTGAGGACATCCAAAAAACTATCGTGGAACTTGCTGAGCCCGTTATCGAGGGTAAGTGCGAATCCATGGCGACTGGTCGTCTAAAGGTTGAGCGTGACTATGATGGCGAGACGACATCATTACGGGTAAGCCTCGACCTCGCTGATATTTATGAGGTGGCAGCTCCATGAGTGCTGATAAACATATCTCACATGTGACATATAGCTTCAATCCTGATGCCATAAATCCCGGCATTATATCCACTTTTCTAGAAAACGTTCGTAAATTTATACATAGGGTGATATATGGCTAAATTAGGCGACAAGGACATGACCCTGGAGGAAAAGCAGGCGCTTCTGAAAAGAGAGGCCGTTATCCATGCCGAGTCACTTTATCACTACAAGCTTATCGCTCGCGCCATTGGCAAGACAGAGGAGACGTTGAAAGAATGGCGTGATTCAGATGACGATTTTTCGGGCCAGCTAGAGGAAGCCAGGATAAAGTTTTTAAAGAAGCATATCAAGCAGGCCCGCCCCGAGTTCCTACTGGAGCGTATGGAGCCGGAGGTGTTCAAAGAGCGCAAGGAATGGGAAGGCAACCTGAGTGGTGATGTAACATTCGTTAATAGTGTGCCGAGGCCAAAGAGTGAGTAGGTATAGATACGTTGAGTATAACGACCGCCTGTTCCTCATGAACGGCCGGGACCCACTTAGGTATGTAGACCTCACTACCGGCAAGCTGCACAAATATACGCCACCTAGCCGATTGCTCCATTTTATCCAGAGGCTAGTCAAAAGATGATCAGACGGATTAAGCGTTACCTGGTTCTGCGCTGGATTAGAGAATTCAGCATCGACGAGCTTGAGCAGCTGACAATGGACAGAAAATTGGGCCAGCAGTTCGAGGCGTGGTTCAAAGAGTTGGCCGACAAAATGATACAGGTCTGGTTTTAATGACGACAGAAGTCAAAGTCCCTGACTACACCGCCTCGGAGCGTCAGACAGCCTTCCACACGACTGTAGCTGACGAAAAGCTATATGGTGGCGCTGCCGGTGGCGGCAAAACCGCTGCGCTGGTTGCTGAGTCGATCACGCTAGCACTGGAATATCCCGGCATACCTATCAACCTATTCCGTCGCACCATACCTGACCTCAACAAGACGATCAAAAGGGAAATCGTTAAGCAAGCTGGCGCATACCTGAAGGGTGGTGGCATGCGCTGGCGTGGCACCAGTGATGGTGAGCATGAGGGCCGGTCATACATATTCAGGAACGGCTCAAGCATCATCCTCAACTACCTGGACAATGAGTCAGACCTAGACCACTACCAGGGTGCTGAAATGCCCGTAATTGGCGTTGACGAACTGACACAGTTCCCCATGTCTTGGATCGACTACCTCGTTACCAGAAACCGCACCGACCGGGACGACTGGCCCGTTATGTTCATGGGTGGCACCAACCCCGGAGGTATTGGCCACGGCTGGGTCAAGAAGCGGTTCATCGATCACAAGCCGTGGGGTGAGGTATTCAACGTGACGCTGCCGGACGGCACGATCAAGACGCGTGTATTCATACCTGCCAAGCTCGACGACCACCCGAATGAACGTTTTAAGCTCGACTACAACAAGCAGCTGCAGAGTATCGAGGACCCCAACCTGCGCAAAGCCCTACGTAATGGCGACTGGAATACGTTTGCCGGCCAGGTATTCACCGAGTTTGATTATCACGTACACGTCATTGATCCATTCTCCATACCGACACACTGGCAACGATGGCGCGCCATGGACCACGGCAACAACAACTCAGTCGGCTGGTTCGCCCAAGACCCTGCTACCGAGCGTATCTACATGTACCGGGAATATCGGGAAAAGGAATACAAAGAAATTGGTGAAAAGGCTCGGAACATCAAGCAGTTTGAGGCCGGTGAAAAGGTGTCATATGGCCTTGCCGACCCGTCGATCTGGGCTGACGGTCAGGGTGATCACACGACGGGCAAAAGCATAGCCAGGCTCTATTCGGATGAGGGTGTTAGCTGGATGCCAGCGAACAATGACCGTAAGGCCGGGCTCGAAGTAGTTCACAGCAAGCTCGCTATCCAAAAGGACGGCAAGCCAGGCATTCAATTCTTTTCAACATGTGCCAGCACGATTACCACGGTGCCTGACTTGCCTTACGACAAGATCAAAGTGGATGACGTGGACACTAAAGCCGATGATCACGATTACGACATGCTGCGCTATGGGCTAATGGCATTCGCGTCACCCAAGGACGATGGTAACGATTCCTACTCAAGTGGAAATATAACAAGCCTATGGCAAGGAGGGACAGTATGAACCAAGATCAGTTCGCAATAGTAAAAGCGTTCCAGAAAATGGGCGTTGAATACAAAAGGCTAGCCGACGCTTTCAAAGAGTCTAGGCACAAGATCTTCGTGGCATATCAGGCCCCGAATTACCGAGAGTACCGCAGAACCGCATTTAGTGAACTGGTTGGGTTGTAGGAGGCACCATGTTCTACGGAAAAGAAACACGAGTCAGCATAGTAGATAACAACGGTAGCACCGTATCCAAAGAGGTCAACTACATCAAGAATCAGCCCAATCTGCCGGTGCGCGTAACCTACGACAATCGGGTCAAAGTGAGCAACCAGACCCAGGAATTCGAAGAGTACAAGAAGTTTTCTGACGACATCCAGCGTGACCCCAAGAAGCTTGACCCCAGATTTTCGATTGAACGCAGTTCGTTGGGGGAAAAGAACGGCTTTTATTACGTAGTCGCCAGCTACACGTTATTGGAGTATCAGGCATGAGCAACGCACAAGCGCCCGACCAAATTGAGTGGCAGTTTACGTATCGTGGCAAGAGATGGGGTAACGCAGTACGGTTAGGCGCATCGACTACCGTTAATCGGAAACTCCTGGAACTTATGGCTGTCAACATGCTTGAGACATTTGATGCATTAGCTGCAAAGAAAACTGCCAAGAAGGCCGTAGGTGTAGAGTCATGACCGACGCATTACGGTCAGAATTGCAAAGGATATTAGGGACGGTCGAGAGCGATGCGGTGTCTGCTGCTATGGGTAGAGGTGGCGTTAGTCGCAGGACGTTGGGAAGCTACTCGGATCCAGTCAAGTACGCAGCGGACCAGATCGAACGGGTATTCGCGGATGCGGGATATAAGCTGTACACAAACCCCGTGGTAGAGTTGACCGATGACCAGAGTGCGGTGCTCATGAAGCATATAGTCTCAAAGATGCTATATCAAGCGCCTGTCATGACCGGCCAGGAATGGTACAACAGGTTCGCCAAGGAAATGGGTAGCATGGCAAAGCACTGTGAGGGCTGTTCTTGTGATGCAATGGACGCAGCTAAGAAAGTAGCAGGTATAGAGTGATCTCATCTACTGAGTCGCCAGCCCACACAGGGACCGCAGCACTGACGGCCTTCCTGCCGCAGCGGTTTCCACGAGCACTAAAGGGGGCTCGGTTTGTACGGATTGTGACTGACACCGCCGGTCGCGATGCATTGGAAGTCGCATACTCGGACGGCCGCCGAGAGCACACATATTTTAAGAACCCCCAGGAACTGTTTGAGACATTGCAGGCCAAAGAGATAGCCCGCCGTCCTCGTGAGGCATGGGAATTTCATCATTAAGGGACAACATTGTAGTCTTTACATTCCGTTTTTGCTATAATTACCAGCAGTAAATCACTGAAAAAGTACAGGATCTTACGCCTAACGTACTTACTCAGTGATTTTTTCGTATTTAACAGAAGAAAATCTATTTGATCGGTATGAGGAAGCTAAAAAGCATACCGAGCTTCTAACGCAACCGTTCAAAGAATTTGAGCGGATTGCTCGCAATCGTCCCGCTGAGGGGATCGATAAAAAGCTGCCTAAAACCACGGACGGCACCACCGCCTCTATAGTCCGCAAGACCCCGAAGCGTGTTGTCCAGCAGCTACCTACTGGTGTTGTGTCGAGCGAGGATGACAATGATTGGCTACCCATCGTAGCTCAGTCCATATACACAAACTGTATCCTCAAGCATGCCAACGAAGACTACGACTTGGTTCAGAAATGCTGGAACCAGATTGAGCGTGGCCTGACATTCGGTTCCGGTGCGAGTTACGCCCCGTTCCTGAACCACGACGGTTACTTCACAACCGACATGACCCTGACCTACTGGGGTGACATGTTCCTGCAGAAGGGTAAGAAGTCCGGCTACGCCTGCAAGTACGTCTTTATGCGTGCTTGGTGGCAACCAGAAGATATCGACGCGCTCATAAGTCAGATAGAGAAGATGACTAAGCGGGTCAAGTCACGGCAGTACCGTCAGCGTAAGGCTGGTAAGGAAGTCGAGCCAGACTACGAATCCGGTTGGGATGCCAAAGCGCTCAAAGAGGCCAGGGATGCTGTCACCGTAAAAGACGACAAAGCCTCCACTCCAGTCGAACGTGACCGCGCCACTAGCACAACTGCTATCGAGATCGTGACCGGTTTCCAGATCGGTGTTGGCGCTACATTCTTCACCTTCAATCCAGCCTCAGAGAAGGTCTTGCGCCGCAAGAAGAACAAAGACCCACGCGGCAAGATGCCTATCGACTGGATGTATGGCGATATCGACGGTACCAACCCATTGGGCCGTGGAATTGTTGAACTAGTCGGCGGCCTGCAGAACCTGATTGACGCAGACATGCAGATGTACCAGTGGAACCGGGCCTTGATGCTCGCGCCGCCTGTCATCAAAAGGGGCAGTTTCCCCAAATCGCAGATTGTCTACGAACCCAACAAGATTATCGATGTTGGCGAAACGCCCACCGCTGATGTTATCCCGCTTAAGATCGACACCTCAGCAGTCCAAAACTACCCAGAACTATACGGCCTGCAGAAGTCCCAGCTATTGAACCTAGTGAACAGCCCCGACACGAGCGTCAGCGCCGATGTGGGCAACCCGGGCTTTTCCAAGACTCCTGAGGGCTTACGCCAGCAACAGGCTGTCATCTCAGTTGACGACAACTACATCCGTAAGATGTTCGAGACGTGGTTCGGCAACTGGAGCGAGACGGCCATCAACCTATGGTTCGCTGAACGCTCTGGCGTGGAAGAGGTGCAGCTGGACAGCAAATCCGTCGATAAGCTTCGAAGGCTGGCCAAAAAGGGCAAGTTCGACATGTCCTTGGTGTCGCCCGATAACAAGATTCGGATCGACTACGATACTGCCACCCCGGCCCTGAGATTCACCGTAGACGCTTCGACATCGAAGATTAAGACCGACCAGGAGCAGTTAGCTGCACTTACCGGACTGATGGACACCCTGAAAGACAACCCCATCCTGGCCGCTGTGGTGCCACAGGAAAAGATCGTTGGAGCTTGGAACAAGATCGTTGATGCTTCGGGCGTTGAAGACCCCGAAGAACTGACCGTTGACGTAGAAGAGTTCAAACAGCAGCAGGCCAAGGCCGCCCAGTCCCAGGGAACCGACTCACAGGTTGAGACGGAACAGATCAAAACCCAGCAAGAGGGCGTGAAGCTCGAGCAGGACAAGGTGAAACTGCAACAGGAACAGGTCAGGCTGCAGCAGACCCAAGTCCAGGCGATGGCCCCGGCCCAGCCAATGGCACCAGCTCAACCAGCTCAGGACACGACCGAGGAAGATCAACAGATCGCCTACCACCTAGAACGTCTTGGGTTTGGTAAGGATGCTATCAACCAGGCAATGAACATGCTTGATCAGGGCATGAGCGACCAGGACGTGATGAACAACCTGGCTTCGATGAGGCAGCCGGCATGAGCAGCGTAACCGATGGCAATCTATACCCGAATGATGGTGCATTCTATGCGACCGTGCCAGAAGATCAGGTAAAGGCAGAGCACGAAGAGGCCATAGAGGTTCTGACCGCGCTACCGGCACTACTGGAGGTCATCAAGCATCTTGACGACCGGATTGCGGCGACCGACAGCGTAAAGCAAGCATTTGTAATTGCCGAAAACTACAACATCGATAGCGCAACAGCCCTAGTCGTCATGGACATTGTGCGTCAGCAGCTTGAAACGGAAAGGAGAGCCATCAAGGGCCTGATTGATGGGCATATGTAGTTGATTGCTGTCGGGCGGGGTTGTCTCAATTCCCGCCCGACAGGAGTTAGCTACTCGCGTACTCCCAGAATCGCCTCTGTAATCGGCGTAAAAGAACTTTAACAATCTATATCCCTATCTGCGGCCAAGTCTAGTTTAGAAAGGTCAAGTTATGTCACAAGACGCAGGTAAGTCACTGGAAGCCGAAAACGAAGAGATCGTTGGCAAAGGCAACGTAATACATGCCAATGCACCGAGCGAAGCTTCGCCTAGGCTCAAGTTAGCAGTTTCGTTAAGCGAGATGAGCAACGCAGATAACCAACATCTAGTTGGCGTGCTGCTCACCCAAGCAGAGGCGTTTATCCAAAACGATAGACAACTCAAGGCGTATAAGCAACTCATCCAGCGTGAGCTATACAACCACGCTCGCAACCGAGTCACGCTTATTCACTCCATAGTGGGACGCGCAGAAGTAAACAGCTTCCGTGAGCATCCAACCTTTGAAGAGGCGATGCAACAGCCACAACCCGAATCATTCCAGTTCGAAAACGAATAGCAATAATTAACCACTTGGCCGTGGTTATGGGATATAGATGGAAAGCGAGCACCATGGCCGAAGAAGCCACAGCCGTAAACCCAGAACCAGCAGCACAGCCTGCTGCCCCAGCACCGGCACCTGAGGACAACAAACCTGTAGCGACCGCGAGTCCCGCCAATGATACGGGCGAGTACTCGGCGGATGATGTCAAACCACAGCCCCAGTCGGAAACGACTGACAAGCCTGCAGGCGACACTCCCAACGAACCGCGAGGCGCTGAGAAGCGAAAAGAACAGCTCAAGGGCGAGATTCAGGACTTGCAAAAACAAGCCGGGATCG
Source organism: uncultured Candidatus Saccharibacteria bacterium (assembly GCA_964603965.1). Lineage (GTDB taxonomy): Bacteria > Patescibacteriota > Saccharimonadia > Saccharimonadales > UBA4665 > JAJZCD01. Next base: position 29,029 of record CAZRWV010000001.1, on the reverse strand, counting down.
ACCCTAATACCGAGATCAGAGATTTAGTCTCGGTGCGTAATGCGCTCAAGCAGCACGTCGAACAGGCGAATGCTAAAGCGTACCGGCCCGCAACCGAACAACAGCTGTTAGACCAGATCAATCCTGACACTGGCGATTACTACAGTCCGCTAGAGGCTCGGGTCAAAGTTATGGGCGACTCTCAACAGATGAGCGCATACAACGACCGTGTAGCTGAGACGCAGCTGGTACTCGGCAACGAGGCAGAACGGGCACTCAGGGATTTCCCCATGTTTGACCCAATGCCTGACGCGCAGGGTAATCCGACAAATCCTAATTACAGGGCGGATATCGCCGCTATGGTCGACAATATCATGGCCACGAGTCTGGTGTTTGATCCCAATACTGGTCAAGTCATCGGTTCTTCACAACGTCCGTATCAACTCTACCAAGCTTTTCATGAAACCTACGCGCAGAGCACTACCGACGGAAGATTGCAGGGACAGCGCGCCACAGAGCAAATGCTGGCCTCTGCAGATAACGTAGGTGGAGCGCCGCAACCCTCTAAGGGATTCGACTCGATGACTCTTGACGAAAAACGCGCTTACCTCCGTGCGAAAGGACATGATGTTTAACCCATAAGGAAACACCCCCATGTCTTCTGACACAACTGGCACACTGACTGGTGAAATGATGACCTTCTTGGTCGATACCTTCCTGTCGCGGTCCAAGGCTGCCTTGCCCCACGCAGAAGGTGCTAAGAAGCGCGTTCACCCCCAAAACAGCGGTAAGGCTATGACCTGGAACCGCTACACGCCCCTGGCTGTTGCAACTACTGCACTGACCGAGGCAAGTAACCCGACCGAAGCCAACATGACTGGCTCTACGGTTAGCGCCACCGTCGCTGAATACGGTAACTTTGTTAAAGTTTCTAGCCTGCTCTACGGTACGTCAATCGACAAGGCCGCGACCGAAAAGACTGAGGTTCTGGCGCAGAACGCTGCTGAAACCCTGGACACCTTGGTACGTAACGAGCTGGCAGCTGGTGCTACTACCCAGTTCGCTGGTGGTAAAGCCGCCCTGTCGCTCGTGGCTTCGTCTGACACGATGAGTTCGACCGAAATCCGTAAGGGCGTGAAGACCTTGAAAAAAGCCAACGCTATGCCGTACGAAGATGGCTACTTCCTGGGCAAGATCGGTCCCGACACCAGCTACAGCCTGATGGCTGACAGCACCACCTGGATTGACGTGTACAAGTACAACACTGCCGGCAACATCTTTAGGGGTGAGATCGGTAAGCTGTTCGGTGTGCGCTTCATCGAGGCTACGAGCAACCAGTACAAAGATGCTGGTGCAGGTTCGGGCTCTATCGACGTGTTCAGTAACTTCATCCACGGCCAAGAGGCCATTGGTACGGTTGACCTGTCTGGCAACGCTATGCGCTTGATCGTCAAGCAGAGCGACAAGAGCGACACCAGCAACCCGTTGAACATGTTCATGACCATTGGTTGGAAGGCTGCCTTTGCTACCAAGACCCTGAACAGCAACTGGATTGTGAACATCAAGAGCGCTTAACAGTAACTAAGGCGGGTATCCGCCATAACGGAGGCATTATGGCCAACACTACAAAAAATTCACCAGAAGCTGGGGGTGCTCCGGCACCCTCGACTCCGGCACCGGCGGATACCGCCCCTGCTGATGGTAAGGCAACTGACGACACCAAAAACAACGCCGATCTCGAAGCACGTCTAGCTGCTGCTGAGACTGCTGCTGAGGAAGCCCGCAGGGCTGAGGCTGCCGCCAAGGCTGAGGCTGAGGCTGCGCGCAAAGCAGAAGCTGATGCCCGCGAACAGGCCGAGGCGGCTCAAAAGGCTGCAAAGGCTGTTCCGCCTCAGGAATCGAACGAAGATAAGGTGAAGGCACTTTACAACAAGGGCAAGAACCTGTACCAGATCGCCATGATCGTCTTTGGCTTCGACAATGAGCCACAGATCGAGCGTATCCGTCGCATCCTGGACATCGATCAACCGCCCGAAACGCGATTGATGGACGAAGAGTAGGATGGACACCAGTCGCGATACCGATCTGATTCGGTTGCACAAGATCTTCAACGACCCGCACAAAGACAAACAGACCAAGCAGTACGCCTACAGAAGCTTTTGCAGCATCCAGAGGCAAGTCAAGGACAAGTGTTTGGTCGAGATGCGGCACCGGCTAATCCGGGCCACACAGGTCAATGACAAACGGGCAATTGAACAGATTGAGCACGAGATAGATCGGTACTCGCGGCAAAAACGGTTAGGGCAGTACAGCCGATAGCGTAGCTGAAAGGCCAGAACGCTAATGTATCTGCCCTAACCACTAAAAATTGAGGCGTTTATGAAGATATTAGCAATTAGTGGTTACGTAGGTGATTCGAAACTAAAGCAAGACTCCGCTATCCATCTATGGCGCATTAAGCGCCCGTTGATGGAACTGCAAAAGCATGTTGACTGGCAGATAGATTTCCGGCCGGCAATCATCCAGGGCTTTCACGGAATGGAGCTTGACCCGGATGGGTTTATTAAAAAGTACGGCGTAGACCTTGTCAGGGAATTAGGTCAGTACGACGTTATTTTCTCGAGTTATTTCACTAGCCCACATGTGTACACCCTACTCTGGGGCGCGGAGAAGCGGTTCGGTACCAAACATATCCTTGATTTCGATGATGACCTATTCGACGTTGACCCGTCGAACTTCGGGTTTTGGCGGTCGGCCGGCTGGCAGGGGCATGAATTCCTTGGGGTTATGGCGGGCATAGCCAAGAACATCTGCACTACCAACGATGACCTTGCGGACAAGATTCGCGCACGCTCAGGGGTAGACCCCAACATGTTTGTGATACCCAACTACATATCAGACATGTACCCAGAGCAGAGCGTAGACAACGGCGACAAAGTTGTGATCGGATTCTTTGGCGGCGCGAGCCACTACAACGACTTGCATCAGACCGGACTTCTCCCGGCAGCCGAAAAGCTGATGCACAAGTACAAAAACGTCTACTTCAAGATATGCGGCCAGCCGCTCGATCACTATCTGCCCCGTGCCCGCGTGGAGGAGGTGGATGTGGCACAAGGTGTCAAATGGCCCACGGAAACACTGCCGTCTCTAGGGATGGACATCGCCTGTGCGCCGTTGCTCGACACCGAGTTCAACAAATATAAGTCGAACATCAAGTGGCAGGAATCTACCCGGATGGGTATGGCGTTCGTTGCAAGTAACGTCGGCCCCTACAAGCCGCTTAGCAAGGATGTTGCCACGCTCACCCCGAATACCCAGGAGGCATGGTTCGCCGTGCTGGAAGAGCTGGTTTTCGACGAGCAGAGACGCAAAGCCCAGGTTGCCAGAGCAAAGAAGGAGCTTAAGAACTGGCGGCTTGAAGACCATTGGGAAGCGTACCGAGACATGTTTATCAAGGTAAAGGAGTCAAAATAATGGAAACAATATCATACAAATTCACCCACAATGGCCGGACATACCACAACACTGTCTACGTGAATGAGGTGACAGCAGAAGAGATCGAGCTGGTGGCAAAAAATATGGTTCAGACGTTCGAAAGGGTAGCAGAATGATCCAATTAGTCATCCCAGCCGCTGGCAACGGCCAAAGGTTCAAAGATGTCGGGTACGACCAACCGAAACACCTGATCAACGTAAACGGTAGGTCTATGATCTCACGAGTAATCGAAAACCTACGGCCTAGCCAGCTGCACACAATCCAGGTGATCACCAGGCCTATGCTCACGGAACCATCCAGGGGTGCCGTAGAGACTATACTGCGTGCAAACCTCGACCCTGAGGAACCGCTGCTTATCGGTAACTGTGACCAGCTCGTTGCTTTCGATGTGGACAAAATGATCGATAGGGTCCGTCAGTATAACATCGACGGTGGGCTAGTGGTATTCAAATCGAACAAGGAACACCATAGTTACGTCGAACTGGACGACCATTCTCTCATCACTCGGATTGCCGAAAAAGAGGTCATTTCCAACTGGGCAGTTACTGGAGTCTATTACTTCAAGCGGGCTGGTGATTTTATTGAGGCCGGCCGACAAGTCATTGAAAACGATGAACGTGTTAAGGGCGAATTCTACGTGTCGTCCGCCATCGCCCGGATGATAGAGAGTGGCAAGAAACTCGGCGTGTACGATGCTCCGTCCGCGATGCTCGGTACGCCCGAAGAACTACAGCTATTTGAAGCGGCAGTGGCGGTTGGATCATGGACACATTAATATTCGGCGGTGGGGACATCGCAGCAGCAATCGGCGGCACCATCCTGGATAAAGACAAGTGCGATGTGCGCGACTATAACGCCGTACAAGCGAAGATATTCCAGCACAAGCCCGAGGTGGTCGTGGTGACGGCTGGGGTGTCGCACGTATCCAACATCAAAGACTCGTTGCCTAACGACTGGCAGGAAGAGCTTGAGGTGAATCTGCTCGGTAGCTACCACGTAGCCAAGGCTGCAGCGGTGTTTGGTGCCAGGAAGATGATTTTTATTGCTTCTGTGGCTGGACTTTACGGCAAACCAAATCATAGCGGGTATAGCGCCTCCAAGGGCGGCGTTATATCTCTAGTGGAATCACTGGCGATGGAAGGTTACGACGCATACGCAATCAGCCCTGGCCGCGTCGATACGCGGATGCGCCAACACGACTATCCGGCCGACCAACCTGGCACCCGGTTAGAGACGTGGGAAGTTGCGAAAGTCGTTTACGACATCGCCGACGGTAAGTACCAGGCAGGCGACAACATCATCATCCGTCGGATTGGATACGAAACAGCCCCGATTAAGGTAGACCGTAACGAATCATGGCGCAGAGAGCTAAAAGTGGGTGAGCCAGTAACACTATGATTAGCCAACGCACCCTACTGGCAGAGGCCAACAAATGGGAACCGGAAGCATCCCAATCCCCGCAGTCCTACCGCATGGCGCACTGTGCGTTCTGCGGCAGACGGCTGTGGCTCCGCATGTACCATTGCTGGATCAATATCGGCGGATTTAAGAAAGAACTGCACTTTCACAAGAGGTGCTATCGGGAATTAGAGGCGTATGACCAAGCAATCGAGAGACATCGTAGTAGTAGCCGCGTTTGATAACACCTATATCGATTCCTGCCTGGAGTCGCTGGGTGATAGGTATCAGGTTGTTGTAATGGATACATCGAGCGGTGGACATCCATCCGGTGCGTACGTCAGGGCATACCGCGAGCATCCGGCCGACAATTACCTATTCATCCAGGACAGCATGCGCGCCATCACGGATGATGTTATGGCTCCGTTCAGGGAAAAGATGCCAGAACTTGGGGCAGTGGCCTGGGGGCACTTTGGTCTGTTCTTTGATACCCAGGAGCAGGCTGAATGGGTGGATAGCCAGTACAGCTGCCCGATGCCCGAATACGGTATCTTTGGGCCAGTGTTCTACACGAACCGGGCGAGTATGGAACTGCTGGACAGTAAGGGTCTGTTCCCCAAGACACCCGAAAACAAACTGCAGGCACAGGGTACCGAGCGGGCATGGGCGTTCGCGTTTAAACAGGCCGACCTGCCGGTTGAAAGCTTAGGATTCTGGGATAAGGGCAGGATGGAGCGCGGCGAACATCAGCCGTTTAGTAAGGTTTGGGGTGGCCGAGCATAGCGTATAATCCAGGTTATGGGAATATACCGTAATGCACGTATGGTCGTAGACCTAGCGTCCGTCTGCGCTCTGCACATGGATCAGGATGGTCCAAATAACATCACCAGCCTCACACCGTTGATGCGACGCGACGCGGAAAAGGCACTTGAGTTTGCCGTAACACATAAGCTGATCGAGCAGGACAATAAACTGACTGATCTCTATAAGACCACCATCAAGGGTGATGAGTTCTTGTCCAGAAAATTTGGCATACCGTTCGGCATATTCGATCTGTGGGCCACAAACAGGAAGGTGTCACTGACAGCCCTACTGACGGCTGCGGGCATATTGGTAGCAATCGCCGGCATAGTCGCCACAAGAATCCGACCATAAGTGTTATACTGAAATCAGCACAGCGTCAGGCAAGCAAAAAATGAGCACCTGAGACTCTAAAGATACGAGCGCACGCCAAGACTATAGCGTAGCCAACCAGATAGGCTAAAAGAAGCCATCGCCAAAGAGTAAAAGAACTCTACACGTTGCGAAACTAGCAAATCGCAATTTAACAATTGGAGTCTAGTTTTTACTAGCTAATAGCGCAGATTTGTACTTTTGGTAGTTGAACGCGTTCATGCAGAGACATATCGGTAGCAAGATCGGCGATATCAGGGACCACCAGCCAAAAAGCAGGTTCTTTTTCATGAAGAACGCAAAAGATTCCTGAGCGTGTTTCTGGCATACCCTAAGCGCGTACTCCGACTTCTCACAGCCAATCAACACCCCAACGACCTTAGTTTGGCGAAGGGTGGCGGCGTGCGGATCATCGCAGAACTGACAGGGGTCGTGCGACGATATGTCTGCGACCAAGTGTCTTTCCCCCGCCATCGCTTTGTGGAATGTCCACCATAGAAAACCACCAAGAGCTACCGTACAACTTACCAGGAGCAGAGCTAGCATACACATCCCCCTCTGTTGACTTTACCATAAGAATATGCTAATATCTTAGGTATGTCAAGCAAAAAGGTGTGGATAATTGCTGCATCCTGCCTAATCATCTGGGCAGCCTTTGGGGCGACTGTAATCATTACATCGGACGATGGCAGGGGCCAGACCGATACACCTGTCACGCAGGCTAAGGTGCACCCGCCGGCTGTAGACGAGCTACTTGCTCTCGTGAATAAAGAACGAGCGAGGAACGGTGCAGCACCACTGAAGATTGATGATAGGCTGAACAGCTCGGCCCAGATGAAGGCTAATGATGAGGTGAAGTATGGGTATTTTGGCCATGAGAGCGATAAGAGCCCGAACAATCGAGGCAATAGTCGTTACTGGATGATAGCAACCGGGATTTCATGCATTGATTCAAGTGAAAACCTTACCCAGAATACAACTGTTAACGATGCGGCACATGCTGTGAATGCGTGGATCGCGAGTCCGCCTCACCACGCAGCTATGATTAATGGCGCGTACGATCTGACTGGTTTCGGAATCAGCGGTAACCAGATCGTAGAACACTTCTGCCAATCGAAATAATTAGCTTCTAAAAACTAGACTCCAACCTCTCTCAAAGGAGTCTTTTTCTATGGCATGGTATAACTCGTTGGTTCACGCGGGCGGTAACGTTATCGGCCCCGCTCTAAAGGGCACAGGTACGGCTTACGACTACCTTACCCCCGGTAATGGCACTAGCAAGATGACGAATGTCGGAAATGCTATCACCAATCCAAACGTCACCCTATCCGACCCAGCAGCACTGGGATTCGGACAGAATAGTGGCTTCACATACGCAGCTCCTCAGCCAACCGCTCAGCCGACTGCCAACCAAGACACGGGCGCTCTGAATCAGCCCACGACCGACACCACGGTTTACGACCCGAATGCAACCGCACAGGCTTCCGCAATCGGCATCGTCAACAGTCAGCTAAACCGTCTCCCCACTCAGCTAAGTATCGCCCAGGGAAACATTGGCGACCAGTACAACGTCGGCAGGAACCAGCTGGACAGCAACTTCGCTCAGGGACAAAGCCAGTACAACACCCAGAGTACTCAAAACCAGCAGAACCTCCGCACGAACAAGAACACCATCACCGACATGGCCTCACAAGGTCTGCGCGGCCTGCTTCGGCTGCTGGGCTCGTTTGGTGCTAACGGCTCTGACCGCAGTCTCGCATCCCAGGCGGTCGCTCAGGACGCTTCTATGCAGCGCGCCGGTGCTGGCCAAACCTTTGCCGGCAACCAGCGGAACCTGGACACCAACTGGGCTGGCTTCCAAAACCAAGATCAGCAGGATCGTAGGCAGCTGGAGGACTGGCGCACCCAGCAGCTGAACAGCGCTGAACAGCAGAGCATGACCAACCGTCAATCACTGCTGCAGCAGCTGGCCGGCCTGATGAGCGACCCGTCTCAGGCATCTACATACCTGACCCAAGCAGATGCGCTGAACCCTGCAATTGACGCACTCGGCCGGTTCTCGCCCACCTACACAGGTGCGACTCCGGTGTACGCTGCTCCCACCCTGGATAGTTACCAGACCGTAATGGGCAATCCATCCTACACCATCGCTCCAGCTGAAAACGCTGCTAACCCATACACGACCCTCACGCCAGAGGAGAGACGGCGGCAGCAGCAACTAGCAACCTTGGCTTAGGAGGCAATCAGATGGCCAAGCTGCTATCCTGGCTCGGTACCGCCAAGAAGAAAATTCAGGGCGGCATAGAAACGGTAAACCGTGACATAGTGAACCCGGCAGAACGTGTCGGCAGATCATTCGTAGAAGGTGCTACCGAAGGCCCTACCCAGTTGGGTAGGAGCCTTGCGTATGGGTTTTCACCTGATGTAAGGGCCGCACAGCATTCAGCCCAAGGTGCTCAGGATGCTAGTATGAATAGCATCCTGGTGGCACGTAGGGGCATGGCGCGACCCGGTGTTACACCCGAGCAGAGGGCACGTTACCAGCACCTGTTGACCACTACCGAGGCTCAGCTGCCAGAGACAAACAACATGGCCGAGAACCTGAGCCACGAGATAGTCAAAAACACCAACCCCGTCAGGGCTGGTGCTGCGTTCGCAGACACTGCCTTTACTGGCGCTACGGCTGGATTTGGGGCTGCAGGCGGCCAGGCTGCGCGTATGGCTGGCAGGCAGGCACTGAAACAGGGTGGTAAATGGGCGGCCACTAAAGCCGTAACCCGTGAGTTAGTGCAGCAGGGTACAAAGACCGCTGCATTGTCTGCTCCGTCCGGGTTTGCTGGTACATATGTCCATGATCCCAACGCTACAGCTCGTCAGGCGCTCGGAAACGCTGGCACAACTGCAGTTGTTGGATTTGTGCTGCCCGCTGCTGGAGCCGCCGCCGGCGAGGGCGCTAGACTGGCCACAAAAGCTGTCAGAGGTTTACCGCGTGCTCAACGGACGATGTTGGCAGAAACAGCGTCAAAATCTAAGCCGCTCGGTAGATTACACATAGACCGCCTAACGCCTACGGATGCATCAGGGTATGGTGACCTTGATCCTACTCAGGTAGCAAAGTATAGGGATCAGATAGCGAAAACCGGACGCATTAAACCAATCCTGGTAATGCGTGATCCGAAAGGCAAGCTTTTCGTAGAGGATGGTAAACACCGTCTCGCAGCGGCTAAGTCTCTGGGTCTGCAGACGATTCCTGGGAAGATTGTGAACCAGGAGGAAGTGCATCGACTGGCTCAAGGTGGCTATGTCTCCCTTCCCGGACGGCGCGGCGCAGATGAGGGTAGCGTGCCCATAGGTAAAACCACGCGAGGTCGTGCCCCCGCTTCGGAGAGTAAGCCCGGTTCCACATCCAGTCGTCAAGCTTCATTACCTAATAGTGTACCACCGGCTGGACAGGTAGAGAAAATAGCTGAGGCGCTGCCTGTCGTTCGCACGGTCGCGGACCGTCCTGGTGCCACAGGTGCAGACATGGAGATTGCAGCGCGTGAGGCGGCAGCAACGAATCATCAGACACTCGTTCCAGAGGCTGACATTATAGGGGGGTCTATAAAATCCGGCGACAACGTCAAAGTCACCACTTACCCGTCGAATCCCAATATCGCATCAGATGTCGTAGAGGGCAAAGTGCTTAACACAAGTGAATATCGGAGCCTGGAGGGTGAATATCAGGGCCAGAAAGCCGACATTCAATTATCTGATGGTAGTGTTGTCAAAGACCTACCGCTTAATTCAGATAAGAAAGTAAAGGGTGAACGGGTCGGCAACACCCGCGTTGTTTATAAGACGACCCGAGAGAATGATGTAGCCACGGAACCTCCGGCCCAACCTGAGCGACTAACCCGTAGCCTAGATATTGCGCCCGAGCATGTAAGCGAACTACAGCAGGCCGCAAATGAGGTCAGAGGCTACGCAAACCCGAAACCGCTATCTGATGTACTGAAAGAGCGTACTGGTGGTACTAGAGGCATGTCAGACGTGGAACGAGCATTGTACCGGGCCGCTAAAGCGCAAGAGGCTGAGATGTCCGGCAAAGTAAAGGCCGCTGCATACAACCCGATTGGTGCAGTCGTACCTGATGCTGTTGACGAGGCCGTCATACATGGTAGCTACCCGCTGAACCGCAAGGTCGGCATCTTGGACTACCTACGTACGCCGGAGCGCGTCCTGCAAAAGATTGGTCTGGGCAACGAAGCCAAAGCGCTGCGCGAGGCCGATCACGCATACAAGCAACAGCTTCCAAAAGAGATTGACCGTATTACTAAATGGTTCGATGAGGTCGGCCGCTCCAAGGACGCCTCTGAGCGCATATTCAGGTACCTGGACGGCCAGCCCGGCGCCAAACGCCTACTGCAGGGTAATGAGTTGCGCGTTGCCGGCGAGATAAAGGAGTACCTGAGTAGCTGGGCCGACCGCCTGAAACTGCCGCCGGAGCAGCGGATCTCGAATTACATCACCCACATTTTTGACGACGCATTCATTTCTAAGGAGTTTGACCCCGACCTCGAAAAGCTGATTGCCGATAAGGTGCCAGGCTCCGTATACGACCCGTTCACGCAGAAACGCCTGGGCAAACGGGGGTACAAACAGGACGCCTTTGTTGCCCTGGACGCCTACGTTAAGCGGGCCACACGCAAGGCCAATTTTGACCCTGCGCTCGAGAAGCTGTCATATGCCTCACAGGGCCTGGACAAGAGCGGCTATGACTTTGTGAAGCACTACGGTGATCGCATCAATATGCGTCCCACTATGATCGACAACCTGCTGGACAACATGATCAAGCAATCACCTGTGGGGTACAAGCTTGGCAACAGACCGACTGCACGGCTATCACGCGGCATTCGTCAGGCAACATATCGTGCTAGCCTCGGACTCAACATTGGTTCAGCTGTCAGGAACTTGACGCAGGGCATAAACACCTTTGCGGAGCTTGGTACCAGAGGCACGATAGACGGTTACGGCAGAGCACTTCACGCAATCGCAACACGTAGCACAGAACTTCAAGATGTCGGCGTGCTCGATAACTCGTTTGTAGAGGACAGGACTATTAGCGCTGCTAAGAAGCTACTGCAGAAGGCAGATAAGGGGCTATTTGCATTCTTTGAGGCGGCAGAAAAGATAAACCGTGGCGCTGCATACTTCGGTGCTAAGGATGCGGCACTTCGTGCAGGGAAGAGCGAGGCCGAGGCCATACAGGCCGGTATCGATACGGCGCGAAAGACACAGTTCACCTTCGGGCGGGTGGATACCCCCGTAGCACTGCAGGACGACCTCACGAAGTTGGTCACTCAGTTCCAAAGCTATAACGTCAAACAAGCTGAATACTTGGGCGAGATGGTCAAGAACAAGGAGTTCGCCAAACTATTGAGATTCACCATGGCGAGCGCCGCCGTATTTCTAACGGTCGGTAGGGCGCTTGGCTACAAACCGCAGGACATGCTACCGTCCGCCCAGGTTGGTGGTACAGCTCCATTTCAGGTGCCGGGGACGGTCGGTAAGGCTATAGCCACTACTGCCACAGCAAAGGACACCAATCAATCCACACGCGGGCAGAAGATCGTGAGAGCATGGATGAACGTAGGCAACAAGGTTGGTAGCTCAGTTGTTCCGGGGTTCGTACAGGGTAAGAAGACTGTCACGGGCGTGAATGCCGTGAATCGCGGTGAAGTGAAGCAATACGGGAAACCAACTATGACTATCCCGAAAACACCGCAAAATTACGCCACGGGCGCACTGCTTGGCCCATACGCACTGCACGGCGCACCGAAGAATCAATCTAACGGCGGTACAACTAACTCCAGCATGACTGGCCCAGACCTACTGAAAGACAAGGCAGCATTAACCGAGGCCTTTGGCAAGGACTTTGCCGGCCTCAAGAACGACGCTGAGCGCAAAGATTGGGCAAAACAGAGCCCCGATAACCAGGCGATCTACGACCAATTTATGGCTGCAAAGCGGGCATTGAACCCCGATATCAACCTACCGAACGGGATAAGTCAGGAATCAGCACATATACTTACCCAGTATGCCAAGATGACAGATGATGGCCGTCAACGACTTCTAGACAACCAGCCGGATGCCGAGTTCAAACTACATGCCGCCCAGTTTGAGCAGCTGCTGCGAGAGGGCAAGCTAACCACCGCTCAACAGATCAACAAGGAAGCCGCGCTTCGTAAAGATCGTGCTGGTTCGGCATTTCCTAAGCAAATTCGCGACATGTATGGGGTTGGTAAGGCTAACCTCTACGATTACCTGACCACACCCGAGGACGGCGTTGACAAGCAAAAGATGGCCGATCAGCTCATTGCCTACGACAAGGCACTATACGAGGCTGACATCATCAGCAATCCAAAGTATAAGAACGGCATAGCGCCTGCAGGTAGTGGCAGCTCAAAGGGTACGGCTAGTGTCGCTGCAGGCCCACGCACGCCAAAGACGGGTCAGATCACCCGTTCGGGTATGCCTACCGGCTCTAAGTACAACAGGGTGGCCTTGCAGGGACACAGCGGCGGCAGACAGGCTGCACCACAGATTAGTGTCAGGCGTGGTATCGTATATAGCTAAATGCTATAATAGGTGCAAGAAACAGCGCACCTAAAAAGCACGGGCGTTCGGCATAACAGCCGACCCCGTGTTTCTAGTTAGGCGCTAGATGACTACCACAGAACTGGTAGCCGGCATACTCCTAAAAGCAACCGGTAAGGCCACTACTGTCACCCAGGGCGACACGAAGTGGAACAAGGTTGTTGGCATTGCGAACCTGCTCATCGGCCAGTGGGAGTCTGAACCCGGCGTTGACTGGGACTCTTTATACGACAACGCATATTCGCTTGGTGCCGTCACTGCTACCGACACCTTTGCTATTGATACAGATGACGTTCGAAAGATCAGCCAAGAACGCGGCGACTACATTCGGATTGTCCATACTGACGGCAATTACACCGATTATGAATTAGTTAAGGGCGACCGTCTCAAGGCGTACACCGAGGGCAACTATTGTGCCCGCATAGGCGACAACCTCGTATTCAACAACGCCTTTGCCAGTACCGATCCGCAATATGGCGGTACTATCTACGTCCCCAAATACGGCTTCGCTACGCGCCTATCTGACGCTTCCAGTGTTGTCCCGGTAGATGATCCGAACTGGCTGCTCGTGATGGGTGCCGCAGAGTACACCCGCACCGATATCACCCGCCAGAACCAATACCCGAATCTCGTAGCCGAGGGCAACCAGCTGATGATAAAGATGAAGGAAAATAACAGTGCACAGGTTGACACTGTGCCGAGTAGCTTCATGGCTGCGGGGGCTACCTGGTAATGCTGGCTGTCCCGAGGGCTACCGCTCCACCGGAACTGAAAACGATATCCGTTGCAAAATGGATAAACGGAACAGTTACAGCCTTTGACGACGCACGCTCACCGCTAGAGGGGTTGAGGACATCAGGCAACGTTGTGCTTGACCAGGATGGCACGGTACGGCCGCGCCCATCACTGAGCCTGTATGGGCCTCAGCCGGTTGGGACGGTGCTGGGACAAATATTTGAATTCCGTAAGTTCACCGGCCTCTCTGCTGAAAACTGGCTCATATCCATACAAGTAGTTGCTGGAGTTGCGAAGGTGTACATCGCCCGTGGCGAGGACACTACTTGGACCGCATGCACCGGCAAGACCTACGACACGTCTGCGCGGGCACACTTTCTGCAGCTCGACGACAAGGTGCTAGTCATGAACGGGGTCGATAGCCTCAGCTACCTAACTGTTGGTGGTACAACTATTACGGCATTTGTGGCATTGGGCAACCCGTCTGCGCCAACCTTGAGTGCGAATACAGGCTTGAGCGGCACGGACTATAACGTTTACTACGCGATCACGGCCAACTCGACAGTGGGCGAAACGACCGGCTCGAGCGCCCTGACGGTCGATGTGAGCACCGACCGCGACCTGTGGGACTCTGGCACTAAGAGCATCAAGATCGCGTGGTCAGCCGTGGAAAGCGCCCAGTCGTACAACGTTTACTGCGGTGTCTCCGCAGACGGTGGAGGAACACCGACGCTGTACCTGATTGCTGCGGGCCTCGATTCTGCAACGCTGACTTTTACCGACAATGGTACGCGTGCACAAGACCTCACCAGGCCCGTACCAACCGCCAACTCGACGGCCGGCCCGAAAGCTACCCGTGGCGACGTTATCAACGGTCGGGTATGGCTGACGGGCGACAAAGACAACCGGGACTACGTATGGAGAGGTGGGGACTTCGGATTTGAGTTTGACTTCTCGCCATCCAACGGGGGCGGCTATACGCCGGTCGGGCAGGGCAGTAAAGACCTACCCGTGCGGGCGCTTCCTTTCCGTTCTGGCCAGGGCGATCCGCGAGTAACGATTCTGACCCAGGGCACCAACGGCTCGGGAAGACGTTTTACTCTATCACCGCAGACTGTTACGTACAGCACCTCCACGTTTATAGTCTGGCAGCTAACAGAGGACAGCGGGCAGGATGGTACTGATTCGCCCGACGCGGTGATCTTATACAACAACTCAATCTGGTACCCCTCAAGAGATGGCTTTAAGACCACCGGCACTAAACCTCAGCTACAGAACGTGCTATCAACCGACCGCATCTCAAACACTATAGATAGGGATATATCGACCCTAAGCACCTCTGTTATGGATAGGGCCGTCGGCATACCGTTTGAAGGTCGGCTGTATTTTGCGCTGCCCGTTATCTCACAAACGAATAACCAGATATGGGTGCTCGACTTAGACCGTAACGGTGCATGGATGAAACCGTGGAGCATTTCTGCCGACTGGATGACTCTGTATAACGACAACTCAGGCGCTACACATTTCCTAGTACTCTCTGGCAGCGTACTGTACGAGCTTTCTTATCGCGCACTTACCTCCGACAACGGGACTGCCGTTCCGACCAGCGGCAACAGTGGTCAGATTAAGTTTTCGTCTGACGGCCGAATATGGGGCCACTTGATAAAGCTAACCTTCGTGTTCCTTCGACCACAGGGGGCTATTAACCTGACCGTCTCGGGGAAGACCGAGGATTCAGCCTTGGCGATCGTAGGCGGCGAGACATTCGTGGCTCGTAGCTCGAGGGCCGGTTGGAGCGAACCAAGGTCGGGCTGGAGCAACAGCAGCTTTGGACGTTTACGCGGCTGGAGCGAGATCAACGAGGTTCCGGTTTCATTCAATGATGCAACACAAGAAATCGACGTAGAGGTTGACGAAGACATGCAGTGGTTTTCGTACGGCTGGTCCACGACCGATGTCGGTGTTGATTACAACCTATCGGACGTGATAGCAACCTACGTCCCTGTGGGCTTTAAGGACGCGTAGAAAGGAATAACATGTCCGCAGCAGTAACAGATAAATTCGCAAGAACATTCAATTCGACAAATCCTAACGTCGCTAGGGTCAACACCAATCGTACGATGGGCGCGACCACGCTCGCAGGCGACAACTTGGCAGGCTGGCCGACTGATACGGTCGTCCATTTTTCCACTTACCAGATTGACACCTCGGACCAGGTGGTCGAAGGAACCCAGACGGATTGGCTAGGTATCGTGTCGGGCAACAGCGTTGGTTCACTGACGCGTTTGGCCGGTGCAGCCGACAGTGGCAATACCACAGGTGACATTATGGAGATGGGGCCGACGGCATCATGGGCCGATAAGCTCATCCAGGGCCTGATCGTCTCACACAACCAGGACGGTACCATGATAACCAACCTGCCCCTGACAACGCCAAAGGTGACAACTTCGCTCAAAGACGCTAACGGTGCCACCTGGATCGGACAGACTGCGACCGCGAGTGCTGTCAACTACGTCAACAACACGAATGCAGCCACCGGCACCGACCCAACCCTGGCACCAGCCGGCACCGACAGTAACATCAACTTGAACCTGCGTGGCAAGGGCCTGGCCAAGACCGTCACGATTGGCAAAGGTGCAGCCGTAATCTACGCATATGACTACGTAGTCTCTGGCTGCGTGTGGAGCGGTGATAGCTACGGATCGACCCGTGCGGGCTCGATGACCTCTGGTGTCGTAGTGATCAATGGCAACCCAATAACAGTGGCCGCCGTCTCTGCCCACACCTTCACGGCCTCCAAGGACACGTACGTCGATGTGCTGGACGCTGGTGACGGCACAGGTACAGTTGTATACACCGAGGCTACCAACAACGCTGCCTCGGCCGCACTGGCCTCCAACTCGATACGAGTGGGGATCATCGTTAC
This sequence comes from uncultured Candidatus Saccharibacteria bacterium, assembly GCA_964603965.1. Classification (GTDB taxonomy): domain Bacteria; phylum Patescibacteriota; class Saccharimonadia; order Saccharimonadales; family UBA4665; genus JAJZCD01. The sequence goes on along the minus strand of CAZRWV010000001.1, from coordinate 12,684 downwards.
AGGTGCATCAAACATCGCTAACGCTGCTGCAGTGAACCAGGGACAAGAGGATAGGGTACTGCCCATAGCTTCAAGCGTCCCTTACGCAGTCACCGACTCATTAGGCAACCTTATCTGCCCCCGTGACCCTAATCGAAAGGTGTTAGGCTACCGCCAGATAACAGCCGACGTGACTACGACAAGCACCTCCGCTACGCAGGCCACCGGTCTGTCGTGTCCGGTCATAATCCCCACCGGTAGAAAAGTGACAATATGGTTTGGCGATGGCAACGTATTCAACTCGACTGCAGGTGATGCACGTATAAACGCCCAGATTTGGGATGGCACCGTCGGCTCCGGTACGAAACTACAAGGTGGTGAGTATCGCCGCCCGTCATCGGCAGAATCCATCCCTATGTTGCTCCATGCATTCACAACCCCCACCTCATCGAGCAAGACGTATAACATCGGATTCAACGCCGTTACCTCTGGCACCGCCTCGCTAGCCGCCACCTCCACTAGCCCAGTATTCATTAAGGTGGAGCTGACGTAATGACCACCACACAAACAGAAATTGCACTAATCAAAAAGGACAACGAACAGATGGCTACCGACATTCAGGCACTCACAGCGGACGTAAAGGCCATCAAGAATTTCCTGATGGGCGAAGACCCAAAGGTAGTTACCCGACGTGAATTTGATGAATTCAAGAAGTCCAACCGGACCAGTAAGTGGGTCAGTAATATTGCTACTTCCGTTGTCACCGCGATTGTCACGGCGGCAATTATAAATGCACTCAAGTAAAGAGGTGATATGTACAAACAACTCGTCACGCCAAACCTAAACACAGTAGGGAAAGAGGGCTACTGCTTAGCCTACGCTCGCAGTATGTTTGCCGCCCCCGGTGGAACTAACTACGCCTGGGACGCCTGGCAGGCTGCCAAATACAAGCATACCGACCGTAACCTACCAACCGATGCAGCCGTGCTGATGTATTACTCCTACGTCAACAACGGTATCAAGGAGGGTCACGTCACCGTTAGCGTCCCTGGCAAGGGGATTTACTCGTCACCCGTCACCGGCACTGGCCATGGTGTCTACGGGTCGATAGCAGAGATCGAGCAGCACTACACAACGCACTTCAATGGCGGCACCCAACCTGTGGTCTACGTCGGCTGGAGCGAGGATATTAATGGACTAAGAGTGGCTGAGCCACAGGAGGAACCAGTGCAAACCATAACAAAAGAAGAGGTAATCTGGCACTACCGGACAATCTTGGGCAGGGACCCGTCGGAAGCAGAAGCGAACGCCTATGCCGGCAAGGACTACCACTATGCCACAGAGGATATAAAAAAATACGCCTGTGACCACGGCCAGGACTACCGTACTTATAAGACTAACAACCCGGCGGGTGGAGGCAACTATACGCCCTATGTTGGTCAGCAATTATTTGTAAAGAAAGGGTAGAGTCATGCAACCATCAACCATAACCAAAAGGCAGTGGCAAAAGGTGTTAAAGGCACTTTATTACAGCGCCAGCTCAGGCTTTGCTGGCGGCTTCGTGATAACGGCGACTGGCCTGCTAAGCACGGCTCTGGCCGCCCTGCAGAACGGCCACGAGCTGCATCTTAGCATTGGCGCGAGCTTCGTAATTTCAGTGATAGTCGGCGGTGTCGTTGGCGCGCTGAACAGCATCGCTGTCACCGTCAAGCAGCTCTTTACTGAGCCGGAGTATTGACGATCTTAATCAGCTCGAGTGCTATCGGGCATTTTGGGTTCGCAGAGTAGAACACCTGGTGTCCGCGCCGTTTCTTGGCTAGAAACCCGTGGTGCTCCAGTCTCTGTAGCTCGCGCCATATAGCTGATCTGGTCAAGCCGGTCAGCTCTGTTAGCTGCGCGCAGGTGGCCGGTTTGTTGCCGCCAAAGAAATAGGTCAGTAGATTCTCTCTTACGCCAGAGGTCACAAAAAAATGTAGGTAGTTACTCATCTATCTACTCGGGCACTTAGACTGGGTATGCCCCAATTGGCCACAGATTTTGCAGAGCTTTGTGGTCACGATTTTACCCTCCCGATGTGTTTGACGATCATTAGCGCTTCCCGTTTCATGGTGCGTCTGGTTCGCCAATATTTCAGCCACCACAATGGCGACCACCATTTACGACGGAACAGTTTATCCACTTCATGCCACCTTGCAGAGGTCGTCTCGTCCACGAAGTACGCACTGTTCTTAGGGATTATCTTTGATGTCTTAACCGGCATGCCGTATAGCTCCTGTATATCCTGGGCTTTGAGCTGGGCATCCGTCCTACCACGGCGGTATTCGTTAAGATTCATAGTAATGCCTCCTGTTTAGTTTTCGAGCACTCAAGGATATACAGTCCCATATTTGGCAACACCGCATTACGAAGCAATTTACGTTGATTTTTGGTACCAGCCGGCAATGTTATGCCATACGCAGCGGACAAGACCTCTTTGGTTTGCCCCGTAACGCCACCAGTATTGTGGCCACGCTTTGCATCCGGCCCATAATTCCTGTCAAAGTACTGACGATTGATAGGGAAGTTGCTCCATATGCAGTGCCTGTCGAGCACCACACGTGGAGTAATTAATGGCGTGTAGTATGGTTCGACATTCTCTACCACCCACTTGCCCCTGCAAAAGTGCTTCAAGAATATGATCTCTTCATACAGCTTCATATCCGGGTACTTCCGCCGCCCTAACGCGACATTTACCGGTGACATCTTGCTATGCGTAGGACACGGCGGGGAAGACCATATAAAATCAAACTCATCATAGTGATCGATTAGGTACTGATGTGCATCCGTCACTACTACGGTGTCATTTGGGAATAGCTGTTGGTAGGCATCGGCTATATACTGTTCGGATTCGACAGCCGTAACCTCATGTTCATCACCCCATAGCGCCCGGTTGCCGCCTATGCCTGCATATAGATTTAAGATCTTGATTTCCTTACCCTCCTGATCTGATATGTGATGCGCTGGACTCCCAAGGTTCATGCACGCGGCCGTCCAGGCGGTGTATCCAGGCCCCGCACGAGCAGTGTTTATTCATCGTTTCGTAGCTGTACGAGAACTGATGTACATGGCCGGGATGCTCCCTGCGCCATTCGTCTGCACGCCTCCGCATTTCGCCTTCTGGTTGTTGTTTGTTCATTTCATGGCCTCTTGCGCCGTCCAGCACACAATACAGTGCCCATCATTCCAGCAGTGTCTCTGGTTGACGGCGTAGAAGCCGCAGGTTATGTCTTCCATGCAGCCCTATTCCTCATCGAGGTCATCTATCCATTCTTCCATCTTGGCTATGCCGATACCGGCCCACTCAAAGATCAGATAGGGTAGGAACGTTACTGCCGTTACGAGTGATAGGAACACCGTTGCTATGACAACGAATAAAGCTTTGGGTACGCTCATACATTCTCTCCTTCTACCGGTGGTGTGAAATATTGCTCGAACCCGGGCGGGTTCTCGATTGTCGCTCTTATGGCCTCGCGCCAGGTGTAGTGCTCGCGAGTCAGCGGGCTTACGCATTGCGTTTTCCAATACCAGACGCGGTTACGTTCCCGCCATAGAAGTCTGACTAGGTGGAGTCGTCTCACGACCTACCCTCCGAGCCACACCACAGCGCTTTAAGCCTCGCCGTAATGTCGTCGAGTCGCTGGAGCTTATAGGCATTTAGCTCTGCAACGGTCATGTCGCCGTAGCGATTTATCGCTTGCTCGAGCAAGTCTAACTCGACTAGACGGGCTTTTAGAGAAGCCTCGTCTATTCGTTTTTGAATTCTCATCTCGCCTATATCAGTACCGCTCATGTTTGTTCCTCCGATTGCTGGGCTTGTATCTGGGCCTGCAGCTCAGCCCTACGCGCCCTAGCGGTAATATTTTCACCGTCCCACACCTGGAAAAAGTTATCGGGGATGTGGTTCACCTCGTCTAAACGCCCCTCTAATTCAGCTGCCTTGCATTCACGGGTCAGGAGCCGCATGATGGCCTCAACCTCGGAATAGCTCAACAAGTCACCGAGCGGCAGCTGTCCTTCGGTGTGAGGCTTCAATGCCTTCAATCTTTCGCGTAATCCCGTGTTATCCGGGTGGAGAACCCAATGGCCCGCTTCGCCCCTACCATACGGATCAAGCATGCTCGGTATATGGTGGTCGGGCGTGCCACCGCAGGTTCTGCAGAATGCGCCTGGTTGAGTATGGCGGTTGGGAAAATAAGGACGATTGTGCGTCCGGCAATGCCAGGACTCATCGGGCGTGCCGGCGGCTATCTGATTTATTAGATCACACGCGGGGCCGCAAATGCCACTCATACAACCTCCCTCAAAACGTTCTCTACGTACCAGTCAGACCTACCGTTTTGCCACTCGACCTTGTAGCAGTAGGATGATGTATCGTTTCGCATGCCGACCACAGTTCCAACGTCGCCGCTGTAGTCGTGTTTTACCGTTTGGCCGATCCTGAATTTGAATTTGCTCATACCCTAAACCCCTCTATCTCGCCATCGATAAACTGCGTTATGCGTACGGATTTATCCCGCAGAGCTTGGAGCTTCTGCTCGGCCTCGTCGTATTTGCCGCCAAGTGCAGCTTTGACGGTTTTTGCCAGCTCCATGTGATCGCGGTTCCATGTTGTGAACGGTATACCCGTCGCTTCCTCGAACTCCTTAATTTGTTGATGGAACACCTTGTATTTTTCGATCTCTTGGCGATACTCTCGTTCTTGCCACCGCTTCTGATGCTCCAGCTGGTCATTAAGGATTTGGGTGTGCCGGTCGAGTGGCATATTCTTTTCTGTGATATTACGAAATATTGAGGCCAGAAAAGCCCTATCAACGTCAACCGGACTAAGCTGCACAGCTTTTTTCTTTACCTTGATCACATGGCCACGACCTGTTGCCGTCATCATCCCCCAATCCTCGGGAAGCTCACCGTCTTTGACGATACTGTCATCCGGCACAACCAAGTACCATTCGTCACAAAATTGCTTGATTTCCTCGGCCTTTTCGGGCTGTTTTAGCTCATGTAGCCAGTCTGAGCGCGATACCTTCAACTCGAAACCAATGAGCTTTAGACCACTGCTTGGCCAAAGACCCATCGCCATTGCGTCAGCAGTGCGAATCTGGCTCGCATAGCCCGTAGTGCTTCTAAGCTGGGTTATGAAGGCCCATCCCTGGCGCTGGCCATAGTAATTGTGCAACCTCTCGGTCAGCTCGGGGGTAGTCATCTTCTGAGCCGACTCAGGCTTTTGGTACGTGTCTGTGCTCATCTTCTTCCTTTCCCCGTGATACTAGTCTTACGTATGACTTGGGCAGCTTCTTACCGCACCCATGGTGGGCTACACGACCCTTGCTGTACTCGAGTACGTGGGGCATGTAAATCTCGCCTTCACACCAAACACAGCGGGGATACAGGCCATCTAGCGATTTGCCTAGTATTGGATATTTGCTCATATTATTCCTCGGTTAAATTGTCGAGCGGCGGGTCGGCTGAACACTCCCTCCCATCCGGCCTATAGCACTACGCCTCTCAGGCGGTAGCATGGCTAGACCTTTTCGGACGCGTACTAGACCGCCCAGCCGGCCGACCTCATGCATATCCTGCTTCGCTGCAGATGCTTTGCCAGCTTTTACGTGTCGCGGCGACTTATACATCTTCGGGCAGCTCTTCGTAATACAGAGGCATCCTGCTCAACGCGCTGCCACGCGTCTTTGAAAACAGCTTTGCCTTCGCTTGTCTGTACGCCTTTTTCACTTTTGCCATCATAGTTACTCCGTTAATTGTCGTTACTGCCTTTTCGTGTGTTGCACTCCCAGCAGCACGGCTGGAGGTTTTTTAGACTGAATCTCAACTCAGGGTGGCGTGAGCGGCTTTTGACGTGATCCAGGGTCAGTTGACTCCGGGTCAGCATCTTGCCGCAGATGTAGCAGAAGTAATATGGCGCTTTGTTCTGCTCCAACCACTTGTCACGGGTTTCTAGCCACTTTCGGCCGTACTTGCCGATCTTTTTCGGCCCGCGTTTTGTCGCAATCGGCTTTCGTGGTTTGCAGTTAAAGCAGAGTTCGCCAAAGGCTCTTTTGCCGCATTTACTACATCGCATATGCACCTATCCTTTACCCGAGGGTTATCTGTTTGTCTGCAGCCGCATTTCGGGCAGAGACGTTCGATCGTCATATCAATTGCCTCACTAGGTCGTAAGTCTCCACGTCGCCGCATTTACACTTCCGCATCAACAGATAGTCGTGCCCGATAAGCGAGCTGACCAACTGTCCCTCAATGTATTCGAAGCTGTAGAGTGGGGCCTTGCGTTTAACCCGACGGTCGTATTTGTGCACGTGGGGCTCTGCGGCCTTTGGTTGTTCGGCGGTCATGGCCAGCCAGCCTAATCGTCAGACTTTTTCTTGCAGTCTTTGTCGTCCTTCCAGTCCTTAACGAGATCGATCAGTTTTGATTCGTTATCCTTGGCGAGCATGTTCAGCAAGACCTCTTGTCCGTCATCGGTTAGATTGCCGTTTTCATCGTAGATGCCGACCTTAGCCAGGCGGCGCTGACTCTTGTCCAGTTTTACGAGTGCTAGTAGTTTGTTTGCCATCGAGGGCTCCTTGATCAGTCCGTTAAATTTATATAGCCACCATTTTTCTATCGTGGATTTGTGGAATTCGCCGTCGTAGTCATCCCCCGTATAGAAGAATCCAAGTTCGTATGACTTACTTTTGTGGTCAATCCATATCTCTGTCATCGTTAGGCTGCCATAACGGCAGACCTTCTTGTGACGGATCGATGCGTCTCTAAGTGTCCTGCTAAACATCCTGTCGTACGGCATTCTGCACACATCAACCGTGTCACCATCCTTGAATTGCATCCAGTCGGTCACAAGTCTGCCACGTGGTCTACAAAAGATGGCTAGCATTACCTAGCCATCCCTACGTGCTTGGATCGGCCGATCTGGCGTAACGTCAGAAACAACGAATCATCTAGCTTCCAGCGCATAATCCATCGACCCTTGCTTATGTGCCGGCGTGATTTAGTGAACCGAGCGAACTGGAAGTCTTTGTGGTTGAATATCTGTCCGGTAGTATTTCTATGGATATAGGTAGGACGTGGGCATATCTCAAGCACATCCTCCACGGTTATCTCTTCCCGTGTCGTAAGCAGCCTACGTGCGGCTGCACGGCATTCATCGAGCCAAGCTTGTTTCTCTTTGGAAAATAGGTCACCCATCATCTTCCTCCAATTCTTCAAAGTACTCATCAACTGCGAAACCTAGAGCCTCTTTGATGTCTTCAACTTTCTGTATGGTATCGACCTTAACGAGCATCCGTTCCATATGGCCGTCTTTCATGACAGCTAGGCAAAGCTTTTTCATTACTCATCCTTCAAAAGCTGCTGCTGGGGATCGGTGAAATCGATAGCACCCACAAATTCAGCTATGTCATCATCACTGGTGAACGTTACCTCATCCAGCTTCTTTGCTAGATAGGCGACAGTAACCTTTGCGTCGTACCCGATTTTCTTGCCAGTCTCATCAAATACGGGTTTGTTAACCACCGTAACCTTAACGTTTGGGTTAGGCTCGTAAATGGTCTTGCTCTGCAGTGCTTTTTTCATATTCTTCCTCTATTTATCGTTAAGACGGCACTCGTAGTTCGAGTACCGGTTATCTACTAGTCGCCACTCGCCACCTTTTTCAATGCAGCGTTTCGCTACTAGGTTGCCGTATGTATTGCCGGCGTATATCATTCCAGTTACCGAAGCGCCGACCGCTAATATGATTAGCGCCCAACCAATCATCCACCATAATTCCTCAGGTACATTCCTCATCATCACTCCAGTTCGGCGCTTTGCTTACCCTTATGCAAAAGGCCGAAGTTATTTGTTCCGTTCCCAGGGGTACTTTTCCCTCTCGTCCAGATACTGTCTTTGTGCCTCTATCGTGTTGGTTGCCAGGTCTATAAAAGCTTGGTTGTCGGCCTGGGGCAGGGGAACGCCCTGCCTGTCCGAATACTCTATAAATCGGTCAATGGTTATCGCCATGTCCTCTTTCGAGATGTCAGCCGAGCTTCTCACGAACTTAGCACCTTTCTTTTCGTACACGTAGATGTCGGAGTTGAGGCGCTTGTACAGCACTTTGGCTTCCTCTAGGGTGTAGCCAGTCTGTGTACCGAAATAGCCTAAAACCAAGTGGAGATAGGAGTTTTGGTTGAGCGTTCGATGCTCGGCCTTCCTCACTATCTCCACTCGTTTGCCGAGCCTTGCGAGCCCGTTTAGATGTTCACGCGCCTTGGCCAACTCCTGTGAGTCTGCCAAGTTAAAAATCATGGCTAGAAGGGTATCTCATCGAGGTTAATCGGGTCACCGCCTATGTCGTCCAGGCCGGCTGACTCAGCCTCTTTTGCCTGATCAATGGTCGTGCCACTGCTGCGTTGTTTCGGGAACACATTCAGCCACCCCTCAAACTCCTTCGAAGTCGGTACTGCATCGAGCTTGATCGCCATACGTTGCTTGTCCTCGCTGATAAACAGCGTGCCGACGTTCAGCCACCGTGTTTTCTCTTTGCCGTCCTTGTCGGTGTATGTGCCGTTAGGGAACGTGATATTAAAAGCTGGCCTCATTTTTACGCCATCTGCCATGTAAAACCCTCCGTTTTACTCAAACTTTTTAATGAACTCAACTGTGCTTTCTACGTCTTTTAGAAAGTCTCTTACGCCGTTTTCCAGGCGGACAATCATAGCATCATCACGATCTACGGTGATAACTATCATCTGCGCGTTCTCTGGTAGGCGTGGGTCAAAACTCACGAAGTCGCACCACTTGCGGCCGGTAATCCATAGCTGGCCCTGGACTTGCCATTTGTACTGGTAGGGAACCTCGCCCTTACGCATCGTTTCTATGTGCGTAGCCGTGTTCGGGCATTTGATTTCCAAGGTTCCGTCGTTGTTCACAAAGCCATCAGGGCTAGCCCCTGCGGCAAGTTCGTCATGTAGCCAAAGGCCCGTCTCCACGACCTCATTACCGCTTGCTAGCATGTACTGGAGGCGCGCTACAGGCTCATTGTCGGTGCCCCATTGCATTTCCCAGGTCGTGAAATTACGGCCGGCCAGCTCACTGTAGGGCTTATCTGCCAACCGCTCGGCAGCCTTTTCTGCCACGTAGTTTCTGTACGTGGCAGTTTCGTTGGCCGCCATAACCTTGTCGAAATCACTCGCAGTAGGAACGCCAAGCCTAGCCTTAAACCATTCCGGGCTACGCTGCTCAGCTTCAACCAGCGTTGACATTGTCCAGCTCCCTTATCCTCTGTTCGATCAGAGGTGTAGCGCTGCGCTTCTGCTCTGGAGTAAGCTTTTTCAAGATGTCGGAAAACTGCTGACGATCAGTCGCGGCTGCAATAGCGCCGGTGATTTCCTCATCCTCTAAAACATGTTGCTCACCATCCCCACGTGCACCGTAATCGTCATTGTCCATCTTGTCGATTTCTGCGGTGATATCATTGAAGTGCCGTTTGCACGCTCGCTTTATGACGGACTTAAGCCAGAACTCGGATGACCACTTGTTCCATAGGAACGATTGTTTACTGGCGTTCTTCATCTCTTCGTAGTCGTGCGCGTTCAACAGCTCCAGGAACTCGCCACGCCTCGTTTTGATGACGCAGTAAGCACCTATGATGTTCTTGTTACCGAACGGGTCATTTATCTGGTGGCTGTATTGCACAGCCCCCGACTCTTTGGCGACACTGAAAGTGTCATCCTCGCGCACTAGCTGCAGATCGAACTCCGCATCAGGGTAGACCTGGAGCACTTTGTTTTTGTAGCCATGGTACGTGACCATTGCCATGCGCTTACCGGTAATGACAACGTTCACCCCGTCCACCGTCAGACCCAAGTTGTTAAACTTGAGCGCGATATCAGCGAGTTCATCGGCAGTGTTGTTGGTTATCGGCCGTTTGTTTGCGTCTTTGGTCGCCTCTGCGCGGCGTTCAGCATTGATGTAGGCTACGAACTTTCTTACGTTCGTGTCCGTCATGCCCTTGCTAATCAGCAGCGCATCGATTGAAACCTCAGCCATGTTAGTCCTTTCCGATTTTCATCAGCGCAGCGTACAGCAGTGCAATGCCAGCGAGACTGGCGCACACACCGGATACGATCACCGCATCTCGATATAGACCTGCGTACATCGCAGTAGCGTGTACCTCTGCTAGTACGCCCGATCCACCAACGCCTACGGCGAAGATAGAGGCGGCGAGCCTCTTTACGAATACCCACGCCTCGCGTACTCCATCCCTAAAAGACTTATCGGTCATCTCATGCAACTCGTTGTTCATTTTCTTTGCATCTTTTTGCAACTTATCTGGTTTACTCATTTCAAACTCCAAAATTGTGACCAACCGAAAATGCACCCATGCTGTGCCGAATTGCGTACGCGGAGGTACCTCCGTCGGTCTGTTAAAAGCGGGAAAGCTTGAGTACTATAACCGCTTCGCAGGAGTTGGCCCGTTGGCCGTACCCTCAACACAGGCACATATTCGATTGGTCAATAAATTAATATTTGTCAGTCACAATTCTTTACTGCTCGTCCGGGCAGATGGCTCTCTGATTGCTACAAACATGTTGTTTTCGAGATTCACCCCCACCTGTCCGGGTGAGCAGTAAAGTGGTGTGGACTGGATACTGAGCTGAAACGCACGACAGAATAGCCTCATCTGCCGTTACTGTTCAACCCAGAGTCCAGCCCACAGTAGAGCGCATGAGCGTGGGTGCGAGCTCATCACTCGCCGCGCCCAGGATCTAGTTGTGTTGAAAGTGACTAGAAAATGGCTCGCGTTCCCACGCTCATGCGCTCTACGTTTGTTCATGCACCCGTTGCCAGCAAAAAACTGGCTGGCGTGGTGGTGGGGGAAGCGTTTACCGTGCCTTCACACTTCAAAGAGACTTGAGGGTATATATACGCACGCGCCCCTGCTTATTGGCCTCGCTTATTCGCAGACACCACTTGAGCTAACGCGTAAAGGTTACAGCCTTTACAGCCCACATCTGCGCGCCTTGAGCCTCGGTGATAGCTACAGAGGCGAGACGGGCACGCTCATCACGGTTTTCACCACGGTCATCATTGAGGATATCAATGATTGCTGCGTAGTGTTCCTTGAGCTTTGCTACCGTCGTGTCGCCACTCGGGTTAAAATTCAACCCTACTGCTTTCTCTCCGAAAGTCATTTCGCGTTGTGGTTCGTCAGACATTTGGTTTCCTCCATTGTTATTTACTGACAATGGATGCATGAACATTTGTTGTAGGCATGGTGCTGGAAATGAGATAGGGATTTTCGGGTTGTCACCCTATATGTCTTATCTAAGCATTGGGACTACCGTTGGCTCAGCCCGCTGAATTCTGGGAGTTTCGGTAGCGTCTACTTGCTCGGGGCATGACCCCCTGCGTTGCATCGCTGCGCCCGCCTTTTGCGCCACTCATTTCTAGCACTACTGCCTACAACATAGATTGACTAGCCACTACTGACGGCAATCGGATTCTTACCGACTAACCCTACTGACTTCGCTATATTTCAGGCGAGTACCATTTGCTTGCGCATACTCTATCGTCGTAGGACTTAGTTACGGCCGATTGCTCACCGTAAAGGATTTCAGTTAATTACCGTCAGAAGTGGCGCTAGTAGCTATCAGTGGGGTTAGACCCACAGCCGCGTGCGTGGTCACACATAGAGTTCATTGCCTTATGGAACGCTACGGGCAGTTACGAATTAACCTCTATACATGTGCGGCTTCTTGTGTCCCTATCGGCTCACAGTCCGCATTACTGCTACTAGCTGACTGTATGAGCTGCTCTTACTCGCTTGGCATTTTTCTTGCTTAAGTTGGGCAAGCACTTATACAGCCACTTTGACTAGTCAATCTAACCTATAAGAACTGCAAATATCGACCGTTATTGTAGACGCTCCAAGCCCTCCACCCACTTCCTAGATATATCCGGTACGCGACCGATACATTGGTAGATGCGTTGTACAGAGAGTCTAAATTACCGTTTACCTTTGCACTGTGAATACTGTTCACCTGGAAAAGTCCTCTATCTACCGTTCCGTTGTAGTTAGCTCTATTGGTTGCGTTCGGATCACATCCGCTTTCTGCTCGCATGATTGCCAAGGCTGTTCTAACGTCCCAGTCGTACTGAGAAACTAATCCTGAATAGTCCGCACAGTTTGTGCTTATAGGTTTTGCAACCACCTTTATCTGTGGTTGCACCGGTTCAACTACCGTTTTCTGTTCCGTTGGGGCTGGGGATTTAACCTCAGTAGCCTTTTCAGGAGCTACGGCCTGCACAGTTCGTACTCTCGTACTTGCGGGGGTTGAGTTGTTAACCGGAGTTCCTGGCAAGAGCAGAATTAAAGCTGCACTTAACAGGGCTGTTATGATGTATTTCATAACGCTCCTTTGCGATTAGGGACTCCACATCCCTGATAAGTCACTCACTTTGGTTCCATCGTGGTTGCGCCAGATCATCAATCTGTTTTGTTGCGCGATTACGATGTCGCCAGGGCTTTTTAGCTCCCTGGGGCCACGACGCTCAAATCATGACTCCCGATCAAATAAAAAGCCGCTATTCTTTCGAATAACGGCTGTTGTTGTCTCCATTGGCTAGGGCGGAGGGATTCGAACCCCCGAATGCTGGGACCAAATCTTCAGATAA